>DASTZC010000275.1 GCA_035764505.1 Candidatus Polarisedimenticolia bacterium | reverse complement strand
CTTGGCCGGCTGGGCGACCGCCGGCGGCGCCGTGGGCGGCGCTTCGGGCGGGGCCTCGGGCGGCGTGGTTGCTTCCGGAGTCCCCGGCTGCGCCGGGGCTGCTGGCGGAGCCGCGGCGGCAGGAGGAGCCGCGCCAGCCTGCGCGGCCTGGAGCGCCTGGAGCTGCTGGCGCAAGGCCGCGACTTCATCACGCAGCGACTGGATCTCGGCGTGCAACGCTTGAATCTCGGCGGCCTGATCCGCCGCCGGCGTCGCCTGCTGAGCAGCCGCGGGCGACGGCACGAAGGCCGCGCCGAGCAGGACCAGCGCGGCGGCAGTCATCAAGAGGCCCTGTTTCGTGCGGCCTCTTTCGGGCATCAGGGCAGGGACCATGCTCACCCCCAGGAAATTGGACCAACAGCTTTCCGCGTCCACTTGCCGATGAAGATCCCGGGCTCGACGTGCTTACGCGTGCGATCCACCGCGACGGCGGATTTCCTCTCGCGCGGCCCGGGACATCAGGACGTGAACAGGGAAGGGGGAGCTCTGGGAGATGAAAGGGAATGGTAAGGAACCGGCACGATGCCCGTCGCCAGGGCCTGGATGCGGGGACCGCGGACCGGCGGCTCGCAGGCGCAGGCGATCTCGAGCGGCGGCGACAACGTGCGGTGGGAAACCTTGCAGCCGAGACAGGCGTGATCGGACAAAGGCTCGGGATGGCCACATTGCGACCCGATACGCACCGCGGGATCGACCCCCTGCCAGTGCAGGTGGATCTGTGACGCAATCCCGACGGCGGTGACCGCCATCGCCAGGAGGCCTGCGAGGAGCCGGCGTCGGAAGGAGCTGAAGGGCATGATCCCTCGTCGCTGGAGGCCGAAACGAATCAAGAAACCCTAACGGAAGGTCCCCACGGCGTCAAGGAAGGCCGTCGGCGGGGCAGTTGAACGTCGTCCGCGAAGCCTGTAGATTGCCCGCCGGTTTACAAGGTGAGAGTCCGCATGCTGCACCCCGTCCTTGCCTCGACCTCCCTGCTCGAGACTCTGGAGAGTTTCGGGCCGAACCTCTGCTACCCGGGGTTGTACGGGCTGCTCCTGCTGTCCGGGGTGGGCGTGCCGCTGCCCGAAGATCTGACGCTGGCAACCTCCGGGTACCTGATCAGCAAAGGTCTGATGTCCTGGGTGCCTACCGTGCTGGTGGGGATCGCCGGGGTGATCACCGGCGATCAGTTCGTCTATTCCCTGGGGAAGGCGTTCGGCCCGAAGGTCCTGGCGCACCGCTGGCTTGCGCTCGCGCTCCCCGCGGAGCGCTACGAGAGAGTCCGCAATCGTTTCCTGCGGCACGGACCCAAGATGATCTTCTTCGCCCGCTTCGCGGCGGGCCTGAGAGGGCCGGTTTTCCTGACGGCCGGCGTCCTGCAGATGCCGCGCCGCCGGTTTCTCCTCTGGGACCTCGCGGGAGCGGCGATCAATGTCCCCCTGTATGTCCTCGTGGGCTACCTGGTGGGACCGCGGCTCGAATCGCTGCTCGCCGGAATTCGTCACTTCTGGCAGCTCGTGGTCCTGCTGCTCCTGCTCGTCATCGCCGGGATGTTGCTGCGGGCGGTGGTCCTCAGGCGGCGCGCGATGGCGGAAGGAAGCCGGGAAGTGGTACCGGCGCCCGGCGGGGAGGAGGAGGCGGAGTGATCACCCAGGCGAGGCAGGACCTCAGCGCGCGGCGGTCGGCTCGACGCGCTCCCGCTCCACCTTCTCGATCAGCTTGCGCGTGGCCATGAACCGCGGCCAGAACTCCTTTCCCATATAGCCGTCGAGCCGCAGGCGCAGCATCCCCTTGTAGTCGCTCACCGCGACCATGGGAAGGCTGCCGGCACCGTACTTCGCGGCGGCGCCGCTGAAATCCAGCGCGATGGGAAGGCTGTTCTCCAGCCCGATCCAGTAGGGCTCCGTCAGCGGATCCTCCTCGGGGGACAGGGCAACGAACTCGACGACCGTCAGGGCGGGGTCCTTGTGGAGTTTCTCCATCTCGCGCAGGAGCGTGGGGGCCTCCGGCTGCCCGGGCCGGATGAAGATCATGACGGTCGTCTTTCCGAGAAAATTGGTCGAAGGAAAGGTGCGCTTGTGGACGCTGTGGAAGCTGAAGGCCGGGGCGGGCTTTCCCACCATCGGATCGTCGGGCGGAGTGAAGGACGCGCCCGGCCGGCAGGCGTTACAGAGCAGCGCGCCCGCGAAGAGCGCGATCGCGAGACCCTTGCGCAACGGACCGGACTCCAAGCGTCGAGCTCCGCGGGAGGGAAGAAGCGGGGCATTATAGGGGGCCTCATCCGGCAGGGTCAAACCGCTGGAGGAGCGCCTCCGCCGCCGTTGCCGGGGCTGGGATTCGATGCTAGACTCCGCCGCCAATGAAAAGCCACAAGGGAAGCAGCGATTCAGTAAGCCCGCGCATCTCGGTCGGGGTCATGGGATCGGCGGGCGGCGATCTCGGCCATGAGACGCTTGACAAGGCCTACCGGATGGGCCAGGAGATCGCCCGCCGCGGCTGCGTGCTGATCACCGGCGCCTGTCCGGGACTGCCGCACCAGGCGGTGCTGGGCGCCCGCGCCGAGGGAGGGACCGTGATCGGCATCTCTCCCGCCCTGAACTTCGAAGAGCACGCCATGAAGTACGCCTCCCCGTACCACGGCTACGACGCCATCATCTATACGGGAAGCGGTCTGATGGGGCGCGAGATCGAAAACATCCGCTCCTGCGACATGGTCATCTTCATGGGGGGGCGGTCCGGCACGCTGGGAGAGTTCGCCATCGCCTACGACGAAGCCAAGGTGATCGGCGTGCTCAAGGGGACCGGCGGCATCACCGACAAGCTCGAGACGATCATCTCCTTCATCCAGAAGAACACGGGCGCCCAGGTGGTCTACAGCGAGGATCCCGACGAGCTGCTGGAGCTCCTGATGGAGGTCTACAACCGCCGCCTCCTGCCCTACTACAAGACCATCCTCGCCAACTCCAGCCCCGACGGCGACCTGGAGCCCTGAACATCGCGACCGGCGCCGATTCCCGCCAAAACTGTCCTGGCCGCGGGAGAACCGCCATGCTAGGATTGCCGGCCTGGGAGACATCATCGATGAAGCGGATTGCGGCGTTCCTGGTCCTTGCATCCTTCGCCCTCGTTCCCTGCGAGGCGGTCGAGGTCAAGAAAGAAGGGTGGCTCTTCCCGAATCCCGCCGCGGCCGAGAAGAAGGACATCAGACCGCAGGACTACACGCCGCGGATCGCCGGGGCCGAGACGCTGGTCAAGATCTACAAGCGCAAGAAGGACGGCGTGGTCTTCGACACCCTGGAGATCGAGGGAGAGATTTACGCCTGCCAGTTCCACATCCTGGGGGAGAATGGCGCACCGCCGACGGTTTACGCCATCGTCGACACCGATGGCGACGGTGTCTTCGAGAGCAAGTTCGAACGCGGCGAGAAGGCCGAGACCCCCGAGTGGGTCATCCAGCGCTACTACAAGAAACACCCCGAGCTGTCCGATCCCGGACCCTCCGCCTCGAAATCCCCGCAAGGGAAATAGAGCCTCCAAGCGGACAAATAAAAAGCCCCGGCGGTTCCCCCGCCGGGGCTTCATGTTGGCAAAGGTCGAAAGGAGCCTAGGCCTTAACGACGTTCTCCGCCTGCAGACCCTTGGGGCCCTGGGTGATATCGAACTCCACCGTCTGGCCTTCTTCCAGGGTCTTGTACCCATCACCCTTGATCGCAGAGAAGTGGACGAAGATGTCGCTTCCGTCCTCCTGCTGGATGAAACCGTACCCTTTGGCGTTGTTGAACCACTTTACTTTTCCTTTAGGCACTACTGGAACTACCTCCTTTCGACGAGAGTACAAGGCCTTGCCTTGGTTCGAGGCGGCTATCGCACCGCCGTGACTGAAAGCCGTCCTGAGGGCAAAAAAAAACCACCGAAGCCGAACTGCGCTGGGGTGGTCTTCTGCTACTCAGGACTCAAAACGGAAACTCCTCGCAACACGCGGCAAACAGTACAGTCCTAAGGGGTACCTGTCAAGTTCTATTTTTCGCATTTCGGTCGATTTGCCGCTCCTGTCACGGCTCCAGCAGCTCCGCCTTCCGGCAGCGCATATCCTCCAGCGCCTCCCGCAGCCCTTCCGCGAGCGCCCGGACGCGGGCGCCGTTGCCTTTTTCCTGCTCCTGCAGCAGCTCGCGCGCCAGCGACGACAGCCGTCCCAAAGCCGCGACGTCCCCTTCGGCCCGGGCCCGCAGCGAGGCAGCCGTCTCATTGAAGACCGATTCGAGCTCCCGGAAGCAATCGTGCTTGCGCAGCCTCAGGAAGGCGCTCAGGCGCCCGCGCCGCAGCTCATCGAGGCGGCGCGTCAGATTGAGGATCACCCCGGCGGTGCGGTGGGTTTCCATCAGCTCGATGAGGAAGACCCCCGCCAGAAAAACGACGCCTCCCAGGATGAGAGAGAGCAGCGTGATCCGATCCCAGCGCCTCAGGCCGGCCTGCATGAAAGGGGCCATCTGCTGCAGGTCCCGCGAGGCTTCCAGGTTGACCTGGTAGAGAACGAAGGCGAGCAGGGAGATCAGGGCGCCGCTTCCGAGCACGCTCTTGGTGGCGCTCTTCAGCTGGTAGCCGCGATGCACCAGCAGCCGCCGCCGGCGGCCGAAGACGCGGCTGCGCAGCTTCCTGAAAAAGCCCTTTTCGGAAGCGTGAGCGGGAGCGTGCAGGACACGGGAAGGATCGGGCATGACGGGTGGAATCTAGGTTTCGCGCCAGGCCCAGTCAATGAAGCCGAGTAGATTGCGCCGGGGCCGTCTGTCGTCAGATTTCCGACAGGCCCACGGCCGGTCAGGACCCCAGCTTTCCGAGGGCCGTTCGCGCTTCGGCCAGGTTCGGGGCGATCGAGACGGCGCGGGAATACTCATCCCGGGCGCCCCTGCGATCGCCGGCGGCTTCGTAGGCGCGGCCGAGCTGGAAATGCGCCATGGCGTTGCGCGGATGCGACGAGAGGAACTTCGTCAGGAGCTCGACGGCCGCACGCGGCTCGCCGGTGTCGAGGCGGGCGAGGGCGAGAAAATACTGCGCCTCGGCGTGGCCCGGATCGATTTCGAGCGCGCGGGTGAAGTGTGGAATCGCTTCAGCGGGTCGCTTCGCCTGCTGGTAGAGCACGCCGAGGTTGAAGGGCGGGACAGGGCTCGACGGCAGCAGCGCAGCGGCGGCATTGAACTGCTCCGCGGCCGAATCGATCTCACCACGCTCCGCCAGGGCCGTTCCCATCTGGATCCTGATTTGCGGCAGATCGGGATCGAGCTTCAGGGCAAAGCGATACTCCGAAAGCGCCTTGTCCGTCTCCCCGCGCTTCGCGTAAATGTCCCCCAGTCCGGCGTGATCCTCCGGGACGTCGGAGCGCACGTCCCCGACGACCTCTTCGTAATCCTTCACGACGTCCTGAATCCGCTGCTGCAGCGCCGGGTCCTTGGGACGCACGCCGCGGCGCGCCAGCTCCACTCCGGCCACGCGGCGCATCGCGTTCTCGGGCCGGCTCACCGCCCGCAGCAGCGCCTGATCCGACTCCGGCCCCGGAACGGAGGCGAAGGCCGCCACGATCTGATAGCGAACCAGCGGCTCCTCCTGCGGGTCGAGCATGGCGTCGACGAGGGGCGTCAGGATCGAGGGATCCTGATAGGTCGCCAGGATGCGCGGAATGCCCGCGCGGCGCGGCATCGACAGGGCCGATTTGTCGGAGAACAGGGAAAGCAGCGCTCGCGGCGCCGCCGGATCCTTGCGGAAGCCATAGAAGAAGGCGGCGGCCTTGTTGACCCGATCGGTCTGCTCGTCCTTGAACCAGCGCTTGATCGCCTGGGCCGCCCATTCGGGGTCGCGGTCGCGGTGGCAGGTGTTGCAGGCGTTGGGCGCTCCGAAATTCTGCGTGACGGCGGGAACCGGCACGGAGATGCTGTGGTCGCGCGCCTGCAGCCGTCTTCCCAGGATGTCGACGAAAGGCATGTGGCAGTCCATGCAGTTGACCGCCGCGGCGTCGTGGTGGGAGTGCTCCTCGGGCCCCAGCTTCTTGTCGGCATGGCAGTGGATGCACAGGCGCGGCAGGTTGCTCTGAGGCTCGCGCAGGTCGACCGGGTTCTCCGAGCCGTGCGGATCGTGGCAGCCGGTGCAGGTGAGATCGCCCTTGGCGTAGCAGCTGCTCTGCAGGTGCGCGATGTAGTTGTAATTCAGCCCCTTGTTCCGGCCGTCCGAGAAGAACTGGTTGCCGGTGCTGGGGACGATGGGCTCGTAGTAATCGAGGAAATCCTCCCCCGGCTTGTAGCCGCGCTGCAGGGTCGTCTTGGCGGCGTGGCACTTGGCGCACACTTCCACCTGGCGCTTCGGCGACAGCTCACCCAGCTTGATCAGTCCGCCGCGTGCCGCGTCGATGTCTCCGCCGCGCGAGGCGCCGCTCCAGGCTTCCACGTGCAGGCTGCCCGGACCGTGGCACGACTCGCAGTTGATCGTCAGATCCACCCAGCTGGTCTTGTAGGTGGCGCTCGCCAGGTCGAAGTTCTTCTCCACCTGGCTGCCGTGGCAGCCGCTGCAGCCCGAGTTCCAGGTCCGCCCGCGGTTGGCCCAGAAGGAATGGTCCTTCGGGGTGAGCTTCTTCCCGCCGCTGGGGACGACCCCTTCGGTCTGGTCGTACCAGAGCTGCTCCTCGAGATCGTAATAGGTCGGGAGCACCTGGTAGCGCCCGTCGGGAAAGCGGGTGAGATAGACCTGCGTCTGCCGGAACCCCAGCACGATGTCCACCGGATAGGTTTCGGGGTTGCCGGAGGGGCCTTCGGTGAGCATGGAATACTTGCCGTCCTTGACGCTCATGCGCGAGGTCACGCCCCGGTAGACGTAGACGTTCTTGAGCTCGAAATCGCCTTTGACCACCTCGGGGCGGGTGGTGAAGGCGTGGTTGCCGTGGGCGCTCAGCTTCCACCGGGCCGTCTCTTCCTGGTGGCAGGTGGCGCAGCGCTCGGCCCCCACGTAGGTGGCGGCGGGACCCGCTGGATGGGCATTCTCGTGGGAGCGGCAGGACAAGACGAGGCAGGCCAGGACCGCCGGCAGGAGCGTGCGGGTGCGGGACGGCCGCGAAGGCCGGCCGGCGTTCCCGCTACCGCGCGTGCATGGCATGGAGGCCCCTGGCCTTCATCGCGACATAGTCGAACACATACTTGTCGTCGGGGCATGGATCGGAAGGGTGATGGCACTGGACGCAGGCGCGTACGTCGGCGCGCACCAGTCCGGCGCTCTTGTGCGCGCCCTTGCCGGCCACCATGTGGTCCATGTATTCGCTGGCCGGTCCGTGGCACGCCTCGCACTGCACGCCGACACGGTTGGGAGTCTTGGCGAAAGAGACGAAGCCACCCGGCTGGCCATAGCCCGTGGTGTGACACGGGAAACAGGTCGCATCGTTCGTGAAATCGGCATCGGGATCGATGTTCAGTGCTTTCGCTTTCGATTCCCGGTCGGCGCCCGGATAGAGCGAGTTGAAAGTGGCCGCCATATCGGTCTTGCGCCACGAGCGGTAGATGTCCTCGTGGCACCCTTCACAGTAGCGGTCCCCCAGGTATTTCGCTCCCGTCTTGAAGGGGACGCCCGTTTCGCTGGGCGGGATGAAGGTGGGGGAAAAAGGAGCGGGGGCCTTCTCGAAAGGAGCGCGGTCTCCGGGAAGCGGCGCCCCGTTCAACAGCTGGCGGGCTTCCCCCTCGATGTAGATCAGACTTTCCTTCACCTTCATGTTGCCGAGCCAGTGAGTGTGGTCGGGAGAGCTGTGATAAGCGCCCTTCCAGGCGGTGGGTGCATGGAACGACGCCATCTCGAAAAAGCGCTGCTCGAGGGGAGAAGTGTTTTCGTAGAGCTGGTGCGTGCCCATCACCAGGACAGCTCCCTCCACAGGATTGGGGGCGCGCTCCTCGGGACGCGGCCGCAGGGCCCCGGCGCGATGTACCGCCTCGACGATCTCGGCGGCGCGATCCACCATCCGGTCGGTCTGGCGCTTGATGGCGTCGGCGTCGGCCAGCGACTCGCGCGCGAACGAGGTGGCATGGCAGGAGGTGCAGACCTGCAGCATCTCGTTGCGCCGGAGATCGAACTCGGCGCGCGACAGCTTCTTCATCG
>DASTZC010000274.1 GCA_035764505.1 Candidatus Polarisedimenticolia bacterium | reverse complement strand
GAAGAAATCCAGGTACCCGACCGCCCCTGCGTAGGGGCCGCGCGCCACTCCTTCCAGCTCCTCGATCAGCTCCATGGCCCGGACCTTGGGCGCCCCGGTGACCGTGCCGGCCGGAAAGCAGGCCATCAGAGCCTGCAGCGGGCGCACCTCCTCGCGCAGCTCCCCTTCGACCTGCGAGACCAGGTGCATGACGTGCGAATAGCGCTCCACCTCCATGAAGCGTGACACCCGCACCGAGCGATAGCGGCAGACGCGTCCCAGGTCGTTGCGCCCCAGGTCCACCAGCATCAGATGCTCGGCACGCTCCTTCGGATCCTCGCGCAGCGCCGCTTCTCGCTCGCCGTCCTCGGCCTCGTCGCGCCCCCTCGGCCGGGTCCCGGCGATCGGGCGCGTCTGGATGCGGCGCCCTTCCACGCGCGCGAGCATCTCCGGGGAGGCCCCGGCCAGCGTCAGCTCCGGAAATCCCAGCGCGAACAGATAAGGCGAAGGGTTCAGACGGCGCAGGGCGCGATAGACGTTGAAAGCTTCCGATCGCCAGGGCCGCTCGAAGCGGCGCGACAGGACCACCTGGAAGATCTCTCCCGCCCGGATGGCGCCGCGCGCCTGCTGCACCGAGCGGCGGAACGCTCCGGAGGTACGGACGCGCGCGGCGTTCGCTCTCTTCCGCCTGCCGGCCTGCCGGCGCGGCGCCCGGAAATCAGCGCCGATCTCGCGCTCGACCGACAGGATCCTCCGGCAGGCTTCGCGATACTGCGCGGCAGGCGTCCCCGGCGCCTCCTCGGTGCGCACCAGCGCCAGGATCTGCAGCCTCTGGCGCAGGTGATCGAAGGCCACCAGGGTGTCGTAGAAGCCGAACAGCAGGTCGGGCACCCCCAGCTCGTCGGGAAGGCGCTCCGGCAGCTTCTCGGTCAGGCGTACCAAGTCGTAGGAGAAGTAGCCTACGCCGCCCCCCGCGAAGCGGGGCAGATCCGGCAGGCGCACCGGAGTGTAGCGAAGTGCCATCGCTTCCAGCGCGGCAAGCGGATCCTCGCCCAACTCGCGCGTCCGGTTCCCCTCCTGCAGGAATGCGCGGCGTCCTTTGGCCCGTATGACGCAGAACGGGTCGCGTCCCAGGAACGTGTAGCGGGCCAGGCTCTCCCCGCCGCCCACCGATTCGAGCAGGAAATGATGCCGGGCCCGGCGCGCCAGCCGCCGCCAGGCCATCACGGGAGTGAGCAGGTCGGCCGGGATCTCGCGGCACAGCGGCACCAGGTTGCCCCGCTGCCGCGCCCGAAGGAATTCCTCCAGCGAAAGGTTGAGCTGCGGCCCCCTCAAGGAGAGGAGGCCTTGCCGATCTCGAACGTCACCAGCACCTCGTCGGTCAGCTCGGGGGTCTTGAAGTAGAGGCGGAACGGGCCGCCGGCGACGCCCTGCTCCGGGACCGGAAAGTAGAGCAGGTCGCTGATGTACCCGAAGCGCGGCAGCTCGAGATTGTCGTGCACCACGCCATGCGTTACCGACGGATAGAAGTTGCTCGGAAAGGAGGTGTAGCGGTCCACCGAGGTGCCGGTGAAGGAGAAGTTCTGCCGGAACATCTTCCGATCGAACTCACCCCGATGGTATTCCGCCTGGATGACGGCGAGGGGCAGCGGCGAATAACGGCGTCCGAGGGAGTCCTCGAACGCGAACGACTCGCGCGTCACGTGCAGGGTCGGGGCGCCCTTGTTGGCGACCGTCAGGAAGAGCGGAAAGTATTTCTCGTTGACGTTGTACTGCGCCGCCTCCGTCCCGACAATCAGCAGGATGAGGGAGCCCTCGTCCTTGAAATTGAAGGGACTGAGCTTCTTGGAATAGGGCGAGACGACGTTGGGGTTCGGGGTGGAAGCGCACCCCCATGCGAGGAACACGATGAGCGCGGCGAGCAGCACCACGACGGGCCGCCGCCGCTTTTCCTGGAGCTTTTGCATGGCGCCTCCCGGGCGGCGCGCTGTGCGCGAGGCCGCCCCCTCAGTTGCCTCCCAGGCATCGATCGAGCAGGGCCCGCGCCCGGGCGGGATCGGCGGTGCCGAAGACAATCGCGCGCCCGTCGGGGAACAAGGAAAGGGTATGGCCGAAAACCACCGCCCGCACCAGCGCCGGCGTGCGCCGCACCTCACCCAGATCGGCGAGTGTCCGTGCGGCGGCTTCCAGATCGCGGGGCACACCGCCTTTCGGGAGGATTTGCACCGCCTCCCGGCCGCACAAGACCTCCGAGGAGCTGCCGCGCCCTCCTTGGAGGAATTCGAGCTTTCCTTCGCAGCACGCCGGGCAGCCAGGTTCGGCGGAAGGAGGGGCCAGCGAGATCATCCGCCCGCTCCAGACATCGACCTGCATGGGACCCCAGCCGCCGGTGCTGCCTTCCACGATCAGGCGGAGGGCAATCGCCGCCTGCAGCGACCCGACGATTCCCGCCGCGGGGCCCAGGATGCCGGCCGTCTCGCAGCTGGGCTCCGGCGCCGGGTCGTCGGGATCCACCAGGCACCGCAGGCAGGCGGTGCTCCGCGGCACGAAAGGGGTGACCACTCCCAGGCTTCCGATGCAGGCGCCGTAAATCCATGGAACCCCCCACTCCAGCGAGCAGTCGTTCAGCAGGAAGCGGGTCTCGAAATTGTCGGTGCCGTCCAGGATCAGCTGGCTTGAGTCGAGCAGCTCGCCGGCGTTGCCGCTGTCCAAATGCCGGCTCGCCGCCTCGATGCGGACGCGGCGGTTGGCGCGCTGCAGCCGGCACCGGGCGGCCTCGGCCTTGGGAATCCCCTCGCGCGCGTCTTCCTCGTCGAACAGGAGCTGGCGCTGCAGGTTCCCTTCTTCCACCAGGTCGCGATCCACCAGCGTGAGATGTCCCACTCCGGCTCGCGCCAGGTAATCCGACACGACGCAGCCCAGCGCCCCCAGTCCCACCACGGCGACTCTCGCCTTCGCCAGACGCTCCTGTCCCGCTCGGCCGATCTGCGGGAGCCGCACCTGGCGCTGGTAGCGCGAATCGTCCCCACCCGGATAGGGGGCCATCAGTCCTGCTCCTTCTCGGCCGGGGCGGCCACGAGAGACTCGAACAGCTCGCGCGGCGCTTCCCGGCCGGTCAGGAGCGGAAACTGCAGGACCGCCTGCTCCAGGAAGACCTCCATGCCGCTGATGATCCTGGCGCCTGCCCGGCGCGCTTCGCGCAGGAACGCGGTTTCGAGGGGATGATAGACCAGATCGCAGGCTACCTCGGTGCGCGCCTCCTCCCAGCCCAGGATGTTGGGATCGCGGTCGGAGTCCATGCCCAGCGGCGTGGCGTTGATGAGCAGGGCGCCGTGAAAACGGCGCGCCTCGGTGAACTGCTTCAGCTCGCACCCCAGCCTCTTGGCGGTTTCCCGGGCCTTCTCAGGGGCCCGCGCGAACAGGATCACCCGCGCCCCGGAGCGCCGGCAGGCCAGAGCCGCCGCGGCGGCCGCGCCTCCCGCCCCGAGAATCCCGACCGTGGTGCCCTTGAGGCTCATGACCCGCTGCAGCGGCGCCAGCACTCCGCCCACGTCGGTGTTGTATCCCACGAGCCGGTTCCAGCTGCGCACCGCCGTGTTCACCGCCCCCGCCTCCTCGGCCGTCGGCTCCAGCTCATCGCAGTGGCGGTACAAGGAAAGCTTGTGCGGATGGGTGATGGCCAACCCGGTAATCGGCAGCTCGCTCAGCAGCGGCAGGAATTCGGCGACGATCTGGGCCTCGAAGGGGACGAACACTCCGGGCAGGCCGAGGTGCCGGTAGGCCCGGTTGTACAGCAGCGGCGAGAGGGAACCCGAGACCGGGTGCCCCAGGACGCCCGTCACCGGGGTCTTTTCATGCAGATCTTTCACCCGGAACAGATCGCTCATCTCGGAGAGGAGAAACTGGCCCGGGGCGGTGGTCGCCTCGGGTCGGGCCGGAGCGTAGACGCCCCAGGAACCCCAGGCGCTCGCCAGGATCCGGCTCGCCTTGCCCCGCTCCCCCATGCAGAAGGCGATCAGGTCCGTCGATTCCGTCCGGGCGCGGCGCAGCAGATCGCGCACTCGCAGGTTGTCGGAGCAGGCATCGGCATAGGGAATCAGCTTCAGAATCGCCCCGGGCGCACGGTCCGCCATGCGGCGGTAGATCGGCTCGAGATCGGTGGGGGTGCCGCCGCGGCGGTGACAGGAGAGGATGATGCGGCTTTGTCCGGCGTCTTTGAGCAGCTCCTCGTCACCCGACTCGAACTCGAGATCGACATACTCGGCGCCGTGCGCGATGGCCTGCTTCAGCACTTCGCCCCGCTGCGCCTCGCTTCCCGAGAAGAATCCCCCCTGGGCCCGGCTGCGGCAGGCGGCGATCCGCGGCTTCCCTGAGGCCGCGAACACCTCCCCGAGGTCTCCCGCGTCCAGGCGATCCAGGCGCAGCTCGACCAGATCGGCCGTGGGGCTGGCCGCGCGATAATCCCGGAGCAGCTGTTCCTTCGATTCCGCCAGAATGACTTGGATCAGCAAACGCTTTCCCCTGGCACCGACTGAAAAAGTGACGGACCCGGTTCATTATAACCGGCACCTCGCGATAAACCGGCAGGATGCGTCGCTATGTTAGACTTTGCGGCGGAGATCCCATTTTTTGCGGAGCTTGCGATGAGAATCGGCAGCCGGGTGCGGCTGGTAGAGTTCTCCTCGTCCGGCGGTTGAGCGGCCAAGCTCAGTCCGGAGGACTTGAGGGAAATCGTGAAAGGGCTTGAGCCGGCCGGTGATCCGAATGTCCTGGTAGGGTTCGGAACCGCCGACGACGCAGGAGTCTACCGTCTCGACGGTGGCCGGGCCCTGGTGCAGACGGTGGATTTCATCACCCCGGTGGTGGACGACCCCGAGGTCTACGGGCAAATCGCGGCCGCCAACGCCTTGTCCGACGTCTACGCCATGGGAGGGGTCCCGATCACGGCCTTGAATATCTGCTGCTTTCCCGGCAAGGGGCTGGAACGCTCGGTGCTCGCCGCAATCCTGCGGGGCGGCGCCGAGAAGGTGCGCGAGGCCGGGGCCGCACTGGTGGGCGGACATACCGTGCAGGACGACGAGCTGAAATATGGCCTGTCGGTCACCGGGCTGGTCGATCCGGCGCGCATCATCCGGAATTCCAGCGCCCGGCCGGGCGACGCGCTGGTCTTGACCAAGCCGATCGGCACGGGAGCCATCATCAGCGCTTACCGGGAGCGCAAGGTGAGCGATGCCACGCTGCGCGCGGCTCTCTCGGAGATGACCCGCCTGAACGCCGCAGCTTCCCGTCTGATGCTCGAATACGGGGCCACGGCCGGCACCGACATTACCGGCTTCGGCATTCTCGGGCATGCCCTGGAGATGGCGGAGGGGAGCGGGGTGGGAATCCGCCTGGACGCGAAGGCAATTCCCCGCTACGACGAGTCGCTGGAGCTGATCCGCAACGGCATCGGGACGCGCACCACGCGCTGCAATCTGCGTCTCGCCCGGCCGCATATGAACAGCGTCGGCGAGCTCTCCGAGGAGCTCTTGACGCTTTTGGCCGATCCGCAGACTTCCGGGGGTCTCTTGATTGCCCTTCCGGCTGAAAGAGCCGATGCCCTGGTCGCGGCGGCGCGCGCGGCCGGGGAAACGCACGCCTCACGAGTCGGGGAAGTCTTCCCCGCCTCTCCCCCGGTCCTGGAGATCATCGGCTCCTGAGCCGCGGGTCAGAGGAGCTGGGTCGGATCGATCTCAACACTCACCCGCGCCCGGCCGATCCTGCCGTGCAGACCCGACAGAGCTTGCCTCAGGACGGCCTCGACCTCGCGGCGCGCTCCTTTCACCAGAACCTGGAACCGGTGTGAGCCCTTGAGCCTGGCGCGAGGCGCCGGCGCCGGGCCCAGGATCCGCACCCCCTTCCCGGCCACCTCCCGCAGACGTCGCGCCACCCGGCCTGCGGCCTCCTGAGCCGCCTCGATGGCGGTCGATTCGATGCGCGCCATCGAGATGGCGGTGTAGGGCGGATATCCCGCCGCCTCCCGGATCCGTAGCTCCCGCTCGTAGAAACGATCGGGATCGTGGCGCGCCGCCGCGAGCACGGCAGGGTGGTCCGGAGCGAAGGCCTGGATGATGACGCGCCCCGGCAGGCTGCCACGCCCAGCACGGCCCGCGGCCTGGGTCAGCAGCTGATAGGTTCGCTCGGCGGCGCGGAAATCGGGAAGCGCCAGCGATGCATCGGCCGAGACCACCCCGACCAGGGTCACTCCAGGAAAATCATGCCCTTTCGCCACCATCTGCGTGCCGACCAGGACGTCCAGCTCGCGGCGGTCGAAACGTCCCAGGATGCGCGCCGCCCCCCCCGTGGTCCCGGAGTCACGGTCGAGGCGGCCGACCCTCAGGGCCGGATCGAGGCCGCGCACCGCCTCCTCCAGGCGCTGCGTGCCGGCGCCGCCGAAATGGAGGTGCGGCGAGCCGCATGCCGGGCAGAGGCGCGGGACCTTCCGGCGCCGGTTGCAATAGTGGCAAATCAGCTGGTCTTCCTCCTGATGGTGGCTCATCGCGATGCTGCAGGCGCCGCACAGGACGGTCTCGCCGCAGGCGCGGCAAAGCACGAAGGTGGCGTAGCCGCGGCGGTTCAGCAGGAGGATCGCCTGCTCTTCCCGGTCCTTGAGATCCAGCACCCCGGCGCTCAGCTCCCGGGAAAGCAGCGCCGGGCTCCCCGTCTCACGAAACTCGCGGCGCATGTCCACCACACTCACCTCCGGCAGCGGCCGCTCGCGCACCCGCCCCGGGAGACTCAGACGCTGCAATCCGCCGCGACGCACCCGCGCCACCGTCTCCAGCGAGGGCGTGGCGGATCCGAGCAGGACCACGGCGCCCGCCAGAGAGCCGCGCACCAGGGCGACATCGCGCGCCTGGTAGCGCGGCGCCTCCTCCTGCGCGTAGGAGGGATCCTGCTCCTCGTCCACCACGATGAGTCCGAGACGCGGCAGCGGCGCGAAGACGGCCGAGCGTGTCCCCAGCACCAGCGTCACCTCGCCGCTCCGGATCCGCTGCAGCGCGGCGCGCCGCTCCTTTTCCGGCAGCCCGGAGTGCAGCACGGCCATGCCCCGGCCCAGCCGGGATAGGAGGCGCTCGGCCAGCAGCGGGGTGAGGCCGATCTCCGGCACGAGATAGATTGTCTGGAACCCTCGCTCGCGGGATAGCAACGCCAGGCGCAGATAGACCTCGGTCTTGCCGCTTCCGGTGACTCCCTCCAGCAGGAAGGCGCGATAAGCTCCCCGGCCGAGGCAGGGAGCGATTTCCGCGATCGCCTGCGCCTGCGCCGCCGTGGGCGGCGGGGACTCGCCCGGCTCCTCTCCAATGACCTCGGATGCCGCGACGGGACGCTGCTCGAGCTGCAGACTTCCCCGCCGGGCCAGTTCGCGCAGCACCGCGCGGGACGCCCCCGAGCGCCGCGCCAGATCGCTCAGGCGCATGGCTCCATCGTCGCGCAGCAGATCGAGGGCGGCGCGGCGGCGCGCCTCTCGCACCCGCGGCGCCGTCGCGGCGGCCGGCAAGGCCCACCATTCGCGCGCCGCGCCACGCGCCGGAATCTGCGTTTCTTCGTCACGGGCGATCCATCCGCGCCGCAGCATATCTTCCAGGACCGCCTCGCGCGCTCGAGGAAGAGCACGCTTGAAACGCGCCTCGCTCATCTCTCCCGCCGCCAGGAGCTGCAGCACGCGGCGTGCCGCGGGAGGCGGGTTGGCGAAGGGATGCTCCAGGACCTGGCGACCTTCCTCGAGGAGGCGCAGGCGCCGCACCTGCCGCACCTGCAGCTGCAGCGGCAGGGCCGCCTGCAGGACCTGTCCCCAGGGGGTGAAGTAATGCTCCGCGACGCGGCGGGTCAGCTCCAGCAAGACCGGGTCAAGCAGCGGCTGCTCGTCGAGCGCCTCCAGGACGGGCTTCAACCGCCCGCCGTCTTCTTCCGGCCGATCCAGCGCGACGACGATCCCGACTTTCGCCTTCTCCCCCAATGAAACAAGCACCCTCGATCCCGGTCGAACCCGGCCGGCGAGACGGGCGGGAACGCGGTAGGACAGGGGGGTGTCGAGGGCGACCGGCAACGCCACCTGGGCGACGCCTTCTGCGGCGGGATCGGGCGCCATCACCTCGAGGAGGATTCGGCGAGCAGCGCCAGGACCTTCTTCATGTCCTCCCAGACCTCTTTCTTCTTCTCGGGGTTGCGCAGCAGGTAGGCGGGATGGAAGGTGGGCATTACCGGCGTGCCGTCCTCCAGGGTCCGGAACTCTCCCCGCAGGCGGCTTATCGAGCTGGAGGTCTTCAGGAGCGTCTGTACCGCCACGCTCCCCAGGGCGCAGATTACGCGCGGCCGCAGGATGGCGATCTGGCGGAACAGAAAGGGAGAGCAGGTGTCGCATTCATCGGGAAGCGGCGTGCGGTTCTCGGGGGGCCGGCACTTCACGATGTTGGCGATGTAAACCTCCTCGCGGGACATCCCCATGGCCTGCAGGATCCGGTTCAGAAGCTGCCCGGCGCGACCGACGAACGGCAGACCCTGGCGATCTTCCTCATAACCCGGCCCTTCTCCCACGAACATCAGTCGGGCGCGGGGACTGCCGGTCCCGAATACCACCTGGGTCCGCTTCTCGCTGAGCCGGCAGCGGCGGCAATCGCCGATCTCCACCCGCAGATCGGCCAGCTCCGCCTCCGGATCGCGATCGGAGGCGACGGAGAGTGTCGGGGAAGGCCTCGCCGGCGGCACGAAGGCTCCCGGCGAGGGGACGGGGACCCGCCGAATCGCCCAGACTCCCGATTCCTGCAGGAACCGCAAGCGCTCGCGCAGCTGGCCGCGTGGATCGATCAAGACATCCCCCGCAGCGCTTCGACGCGGTCCAGCAGCCGCGCCGCAACTTCCCGCTTCGACATCGACGGCCAGGACTCTTCCCCACCGTCGGGAGTGACGATCACGACCTGGTTGTCCTCGGAGGCGAAGCCGGAGCCCGGCACGTCCACCCGGTTCGCGACCACCAGATCGAGGTGCTTTTCCGCCAGCTTTCGCCGGGCCGATTCCAGGAAATCGCCCGTTCCGGCGGCAAACCCGACGATGAAGCGACCGTCTTTGTGGGAGGCAATCTCGGCGAGGATGTCGGGGGTAGGGACCAGATCGATTCGCTTGAGGCTCTGCTTCGGAGCCTTGTCGGCCGCTGCCGCGGCAGGACGAAAATCCGCCGGCGCCGCCGCCTTGATCACCAAGCTGCAGCGCGGCAGCGCCTCCATCACCGCGGCGCGCATCGCTTCGGTCGTCTCGACGCGCACGCACTCGGCGCCCCAGGGCGCCGGGAGATGCGTCGGCCCGGCCACCAGGATCACTTTCGCGCCGCGGCGCAGCGCCTCCTCGGCCACGGCGAAGCCCATCTTTCCGGTGGAAGGGTTGGTCAGGACGCGCGCCGGATCGAGATACTCGCGCGTCGGCCCGGCGGTGACGAGGACGGTTTCCTTTGACCAGGCGGCGCGCCGGTCCAAATGCCTGAGTACTTCCGAGACGATGAGCGGAAGATCGGGCAGCCTGCCGCTTCCTTCCTCGCCGCACGCCAGCTCCCCTACTCCCGGCTCCAGGATGCGCACACCGCGGCGGCGCAGGAGATCCAGGTTCGCCTGCGTTGCGGGATGCAGGAGCATGCGGGTGTTCATCGAGGGGGCCACGAGCACCGGGCAAGGAACCGCCAGGAAGAAGGTGGACAGGAAGTCGGAAGCCTCGCCGTGCGCCAGGCGCGCCAGCGTCGCCGCGGTGGCCGGGGCCACGAGGAGCAGGCCGATGCGGCGCGACAGGGCGATGTGCTCCACGTCGGCGCCCGCCGACAGATCGTAGAGGTCGCGGATCACCTCCCGCCCGCTGACCGTCTGCAACGTCAGGGGGGTCACGAAGGCTTCCGCGTTGCGCGTGAGAATCGGCGTGACCTGGACCTGCGCGCGGGCCAGCAGGCGGATCAGCTCGGGGATCTTGTAGGCGCCGATGCCGCCGCTGATCCCCAGCGCGATCTCGCGCGCCGGATCAGCCGACATCCGTCCCTTCGGGGGCATCGATCGATTCCGGCGACAGCGGCGATTCGAGGACGGGCTCCGGCTCGCGCGCCGCGACCAGCCCCTGACGCACCTCTTCCTGCGCCACCGTCGTGGCCTTGCGGGCGCGCGGATCCACGCGCGGGCGCGCGCCGCGCTGCAGCTGCTGGCAGCGGGCGGCGGCGATGCTGATGAACTTGAACTTGTTTTCCACGGCTTGGGTCTCCATCGGGTCAGGCTCCTTTCGGGGATGCGCCGGTGCCGTTGCGGAAGGCCCGCAGGATCCTCCGGGCGCGCGGAATCTGCCGTTGCGTGCGACAGCGCTCGGCCAGGACGATGCCTTTCAGCTCCTCCAGGGCGCCATCGAGACGATCATTGAACACCAGATAATCATACCTTCCCGCGCTGCGCACCTCGCGGCGCGCCAGTGCCAGACGGCGGCGGCGCACCGCCTCCGCGGTCCCGCGCTGCCGGTGCCGTGCCCGCAGCGCGGCCGGGCCGGGGGGCATCAGGAAGATCAGCACGGCCTGCCCCGAGGCGCGGCGCAGCTGGTCGGCCCCCTGGGAGTCGACGTCCAGCAGCACGTCGGCGCCCTCGCGCAGCGACCGCTCCACCTGCTGACGGGAAGTCCCGTACAGCTCGCCGTCCACGCGCGCCCACTCCAGCAGACGCCCTTTCTCGAGCAGGCGACGGAAGGTCGCCGTGGGGACGAAATGGTATTCCCTGCCCTCCTTCTCGCCCGGGCGCGGCGACCGCGTGGTGTAGGAAACCGAGAAGACCAGATCGGGCAGCGATCGCATGAGCCGCCGGCACAAGGTCGATTTCCCCACTCCGCTGGGACCTGACAGCACGAGCATCACGCCGTGCGGACGCGGCGGGACGCGCTTGCCCGAGCGCCGGGTCCTGGTGCTATCCCCGTTCCTACTCAAGGTTCTGGACCTGCTCGCGAATCCTCTCGACCTCGGCCTTCATCGCCAGGGCGCTCTGCGAGATCTCGAGGGTCTCCGATTTCGAGGCGATGGTATTCACCTCGCGGTGCATCTCCTGGACCAGGAAATCGAGCGACTTGCCGACCGGACCGTCCGCCGAACGCAGGAGCTCGTGGAACTTTCCCACGTGGGCGGCGAGGCGAACCAGCTCCTCGGCGATGTCGCTGCGCCCGGCCAGGTAGGCCGCTTCCTGGGCCAGCCGGGTCGGATCGAGCCCGATCCCCTCCAGCAGCGAAGCCATCCGGGCGCGCAGCTTCTCGAGCGTCTCCTTCTGGCTGCGCGCTGCGGCCTGCTCGACCCGCGCCATCTCACTCTCGACGGCCCTCAGCCGCGCGCGCAAGTCCTCGGCCAGCTTGCCGCCTTCCGCGATGCGGGCCGCCTCGAAATCGCGCAGGGCTCCCCGCAGGGCCGTGAGCAGTGTGTTCTTTTCTTCATCGCCGGCGGAGGGGCGGGTGAAATCGACGCGCACCGTGCCCGGCAGGGAGAGCAGCGCCGGCAGCTCCAGCGAGCCGGAGAGCTCGAATTCCCGCGCCAGATCGCCGGCGGCCTGCAGGTAGCCGGCCGCCACCTGCCGGTTGATCCAGACGCGCGCTTCGGGCTCGCCGACGCGGATCTGCTCCACCCAGACCTCCACGCGCCCGCGGCGCGCGTGCCGACCGACCGCTTCCCGCAATTCCGGCTCGAGCGAGGAGAGCTCCTGCGGAAGGCGCACGCGGACCTCCAGGAAGCGATGGTTGACGCCGCGCACCTCCACCTCGAACCGCGTCCCCTCGCCGCCCGAGTCGGCGCGCCCGAAGCCGGTCATGCTGCGGATCACGCCGGGCTCCCCGCCGCGGCGCGTCCCGCCAAGAGCTCCAGGATGGCCTCGGCGCTGCGCGTGAAGCAGCCGCGCTCCCCCAGCCGCTCGCGCAGCGCGATCATCTCGCTTCGCATCGCCTCGCGCCGCGGGCGATCCGACATCAGCGCCACCATCGCCTCCGCCAGATCCCTGGCCCGGAAATCGCCCTGCACCAGCTCTTGTGCCAGCCGCTTTCCGGCCACCAGGTTCACCAGTCCGACGTGCGGCACGTCGGCCAGCAGTGAGGCGAGCGCATAGGTGATCGGGCTCGTGCGATACACGATGATCATCGGCACTCCCATCAGCGCGGCTTCCAGGGTGGCGGTTCCGGATTTTATCATCGCCGCGTCCATGGCGCCGAGGGCCTCCCACGGTCTTCCCTCGATCAGTCGGATCTCGGGAAGCCCGGGCCGGGCGCCCAGAAAACCGGAAAGATCGCCGGGACGCAGCGTCGACGCCACCGGCAGCAGCCCGATGAACTCGCCGATCCGCTCCTTCAGGATTCGGGCCGCTTGCAGCATGACGGTCAGGTGCGAGGCGATCTCGCGGCGGCGACTGCCCGGCAGCAGACCGATGACACGCGCCCCCGGATCGAGGCCCAGGGCGCGCCGTGCCACCGCCGGCTCCATCGGTGCGGGAAGGATGTCCAGGAGAGGATGTCCGACGAAACGGACCCCAACGCCGCGCGCCCGGTACAGCTCTGTTTCGAAAGGGAGCACGACCAGCATCAGATCGACGCAGCGCGCGATCAGATCGATGCGTGACTTGCGCCAGGCCCAGACCTGGGGACTGATGAAGTAGGCCACCGGCACTCCGGCCCGGCGCGCCGCGCGCGCCAGGCGCAGGTTGAAATCGGGATAGTCGATCAGCAGGGCCAGATCGGGTGGCTCCTCGCGCAGGATGCGGCACGCCTCCCGGTAGGCGGCGCGGATCGGCTGCAGATGGGACAGCACCTCCACGAGGCCGACCACCGCCAGCTCGCGGGAGTCGGCGAACAGCGTGGCCCCCTCTTCCCGCATGCGCTCGCCGCCGATCCCCGAGAAGGCCAGGGAGGCGTCGCGCGAGCGCAGCGCCTGCATGAGTCGGGCACCGTAAAGGTCTCCGGAAGCCTCCCCCGCCACCAGCAGGAGGCGCCGGGGACGCGTCACGGCGCGGCCTGCCTTCCCGCGGCCATGAGATCCGCCTCGGCGGTGAGCCGCTCGAGCTCCGACTCGAGGCGCCGCCGGGCCTGCTCCAGATCCGCGGGCGAGGCGTCCCTTGCCACGCGAATCAGGGGCCCGTAGACGAACCACCCCCGCCCGAACGGCAGGGGAATCAGGAAGCGATCCCAGGAAGAAAGGAGTTTTTTTTTGTGCAGGAGTAGGCGACCGGGACGATGGGCGCGCCGCTCAGGCGAGCCGCGGCGATGACCCCCATCTGGACCTCCTCGCGCGGCCCCCGGGGGCCGTCGGGTGTGAAGGCGGCGTCGAAGCCGGCTCCGATCTTCCTGAGAATCTCCCTCAGCCCCAGCGCGCCGCCGCGAGTCGTGCTGCCGCGCGCGGTGCTGAACCCGAAGCGGTTCATCGTCCGGCTGATCAGCTCCCCGTCGCGGTGCTCGCTGATGAGAATGGCAATCTTCTTTCCCGGATAGGCGTAGGGCATCAGGAACAGCCTCCCGTGCCAGAACGCCAGGATGTAGGGCGTTCCGCTCTGCTGCAGCCGCTCCACGACGTCGCGGTTCACGAAGCGCACCCGGGTCACGGCGCGGGTGAGGCGGATCCACCAGACCGCCAGGCGCGGAACGAGGAACAAAGCGGCGGCATGCATCGGCGAAGCTTTGCGTGGATTCAAGGGCGGGCTCCGCGCGTAGGTTAGGATCCCGGTCCACCCGGTGTCAAGACGCCATTGAGGCGGGACGGCTCGTGAGGCAGTCCGAGACGCGGGAAAGCCCGCCCCAGGAGATCGCATATCCCGATGCCGACCAGGATCGACACCAGCCCGAAGGGCGGCAGCATGTATCGCACAATCGAAAGCACCATGATGGTCATGGCCCAGGAATAAACCCACAACGGCACGACCAGCCAGAGGAACCGGCGCGCCGCCGGACCGGAAGCCCACGCCCGCAGCGCACCGAGGAGAGCCAGCAGGTAGAAAGGCAGCTGCAGCAGGGCCACCCAGCGCTCGAAACGCTGGCTGTCGGTCGCGTACAAGGCGCGCACGGCCTTCACCAGGATGAGCTTCACCGCCGTCAGCGGATGGGATTTCGCATCACTCAGGAGGAACCGGGCAACATCTCCCGGCGATTGAAGTTGTTCCGCCCGCGCCGTGACGGTCTCCAGGAGCCGTCGAACGTCGGCGGGAATGGTGAGGACCTGCCCCGGCAGATCGGGACTTGCGTCGATCGTCAAGCCATCCAGCATGGCGGTCCGGCCATTCGTGGATAGGGGGATCACCATGCCGGTTTCCCGATAGACCCATCCTTCCCAGGGAAGAACCGTCGCGAGATTCCCCAGCAGAATGAGAAGACAAGGAAGGAGGCGCCGGGTCGCAGGGGCCCCGCGCTCCCCTGAAACCCACAGAAAAGGCACCAGGGCCAGGCTGATGAGCAGGCCGAACGGCCGAAACAAAGAGCCCACGCCGATCAGGGCGCCGGCCGACAATGACGCGAGGGCCAGGGAGGTGCCCCGGAAGCCGGCGCGGACCACCAGGTAGATCGCCGCGAACAAGAGCACCATGAAAGGCATCTCGGTGTTCGGGAGCCTCACCAACCAGAGCTGGAGCGGATAGGCGACCCATACGAGCGCGCCGGCGAGCGCCGCCCACCTTACGAAGACCCATGCACCGATGAGATAGATCAGCAGGGCGACCACCGCGGAGCACAGCACGTTGAACAGCCCCAGGACGACCCCTTCGCTCGAACCCGTCGCGCCGGCAATCCAGTAGATCCCGGCGATGACACACGAGAGCCCGGGGGGATAGACCACGAAGAGCTCGCCGGAGGAAGTGCGGTAGCCATTTCCGGCCAGGATGCTTTGAGCCAGCGGACGGTAGAAGCTGTCGTAGTCGGGATCATTGGGAGGCCACGCCGGTCTGACGAAGGTGGTGAACACCCCGCTCATCATGAGTGAGGCCAGCACGATCAGGAACCCGTCTCGAGCTCTTGTCGGCAGGCTGCTAAGTCTGATCACGCCGTCTTTCCTGCCGATTCAATGTTGGCCCCGGAGCATGCAGGTCCCGAGCGGGGCAGGAGAAGGCGCACGATGCGCGCCGTTGCCGTCCACGGTCGCGGTTTCTGGCTCGATCGTGAAGCAACCAAGTATTGTCCTTGCCATGACTCCGTTGCAACTCCCGGATCGAACCGATCGGAGCCAGGCTGACGCGTGACCGCCGGCTTGACAGACGGATCCCCCGCCCCTAGACTTTGGCCTCTTTTCGCACCGATCTTGGGGGGGACCTTGCGCGAGCGACGGAGAGTGGTCATTACCGGCGGCGCCGGATTCATCGGCTCGCATCTGTGCGATTTCTTCCTGGAGCAGGGCTGGGAGGTGGTTTGCGTCGACAATCTGCTCACCGGCTCTCCCGACAACGTCTCCCATCTTCTCGGCACGCCGGGATTCACCTTCCTGGATCTTGACGTCTCCGGATTCATCCATCTCGCCGGTAAGATCGACGCAATCCTGCATTTCGCCTCCCCCGCCAGCCCCATCGACTACCTGGAGCATCCGATCCAGACGATGAAGGTCGGCTCGCTGGGGACGCACAAAGCCCTGGGACTGGCGCGGGAGAAGAAGGCCACCTTCCTGCTGGCCTCAACCTCGGAGGTGTACGGGGATCCGCTGGAGCACCCGCAGCACGAGGATTACTGGGGGAACGTGAATCCGATCGGACCGCGCGGAGTCTACGACGAGGCCAAGCGCTTCTCCGAGGCGCTGACCATGGCTTACCATCGCAGCCACCGGGTGGACACCAAGATCGTCCGGATCTTCAACACCTACGGCCCGCGGATGCGCATCCACGACGGCCGCGCGATTCCGAGCTTCCTGTCGCAGGCGCTGCGCGGGCGTCCGCTCACCATCTTCGGGGACGGCACCCAGACGCGCAGCTTCTGCTACGTCTCCGATCTGGTGCGCGGCATCTATCTGCTGCTGAACTCGTCCTACCATCTTCCGGTGAACCTGGGCAATCCTCAGGAGATGACGATCCTCGAGATGGCGCGGCAGGTGCAGCGCGTGACGCGCAGCAAGAGCCGCATCGTCTACCGGAAGCTCCCGGTCGATGATCCGAAGGTGCGCCAGCCCAGCATCGAGCTGGCCCAACGTCTGCTGCGCTGGACGCCGAAGGTGGGATTGGAGAAGGGGCTGCGCGAGACCGCCAGGGACTTTCGCCGCCGCCTCGGAGCTCAGAAGAAGCGCTAGTCGCCGCCTCCGGGAAGTCCTATCCGATCGCTTTCTTCACTTCGTCGCTCCCACCCCGCGCCGGCAGGAGGGACGTCGGCTTGCGTCCTTTGTCCTTCGAGCCGCGCCCCTCGCCGTAGTAGTAGTACCCAACGTAGTAGTAGTCGCGGTAACTCGACCGCTCCAGATCCACGTGGTTCAGCACGGCGCCGATGATGTTGGCGTTGACGTTGCGAATGTGGCCCACGCACCGTCGCACCAGCTCCTTGTCCGTCTGATTATGGCGGATGACGAACGTCACCATGTCGACCATGGAGGCGAGGAGAACGGAGTCGGTGAGAGAGGCCACCGGCGGGGAGTCGATGAAGACCCAGTCGAAGTTCGCCTTCAGGTCGGATAAGAGCTGCGCGAACCGGTCGCTGCCGAAGATGTCCGGCGGGTTCGGAGGGAGAGGCCCCGAAGTCATGGCGTAGAGATTCGGCACCTTGGAGTTTTTGAGATACTCCTTCCAGCTCTCGTGCTCCTCCGCCAGGATGTAGTTGGTCATCCCCTGCCGCTTGTCCAGCTCGAGATGGACGTGCACCGTAGGACGGCGCAAGTCGCAGTCGAGCAGGGCCACGCGCTCGCCCGAGGCCGCCATGGTCTTGGCGAGGTTGACCAGCGTGGTGCTCTTTCCTTCCTGCGGGCTGGCGCTGGTCACCAGCACCAGGTTGCTGGAGCGGTTCTTGCGTGCGAACAGTAATCCGGTCCGCAGGGTCTGCAGCGACTCGCGCACGGCGTAGCTGCTCTCGTCGTTGACCTTCGGAATGATGCTCAGGATGTGGAGCTTCAAGTACTGCTCCACGTCCTCGGTGGTCTTGACGGTGTTGTCGAGGTATTCCAGGAAGAATGCCAGCCCCACCCCGAGAAACAGCCCCGAGAGGAAACCGACCAACAGGTTGATACTCTTGCGCGGGCGCACGGGAGCGAGGGGTACATCCGCCTTGTCGAGTATCCGGATGTTGTTGCTCAGCAGCTGGGAGCTGAGCTCGATCTCCTTCATCCGGCCGCTGATCGCGTCGTAGATCTTCCGGATCTCGGCCGTGTCGCCGCGCAGCAGCTCGAAGCCGGACGCACGCTGGTTGAGCTCCAGCGACTCGCCCTTGGCCTGATTCATCTGCGTGAGCGTGGACTTCTCGTGCTCCCGCTTGATCGCAAAATCGGTCTTGATCCTGCCGATGATGCGGTCGCACTCGCGGGAGATTTTCTCGTCCAGCCGCTTGATCTGGTCTTCCTTCTCGATCACTTTGACGTGCCGCTCCTGGTATTGGGCCAGCAGCTTCTGCTTGTCCTGCTCGAGCCCGAGGCGCTCCCGGTAGAGGCCTTCGACGATGGGATCCTTGGCGATCTCAGGAATTGAAAGATAGGAACCTCCCGCGCGCGACACCTCGTCGACTTTGCGCAGGACCGCCTCCTCCTGCGACAGCGCGAGCTGGGTTTCGGTCAGGTCCTCCTGCAGCTTCTGCAGGGAGGCGGCCATGATCTTCTGCTGGTCCTCCGGAACGAAGATGCGGCGCTGGGACGCCTCCTCGTAAGTCTTCTCCTGGCTCCGGGTCAGCTTCTCCTTCAGCGGCTCCATCTGCTCGAGGAGGGCCGCCACGGCCCGCGAGGTGGCCTTCTGCGCCATCTCCAGGTTGCGGTCCGCATAGACCTCCGCCAGGGTGTTCACGTACTGCGTCGTCTTCTCCTTGTCCGCTCCGTCCAGCGAGATGGCCACGATTCCGGTCATCTCGACCGGCTCCACGATGATGCCCGAGCGGAACGCCCCCACCGGGTCCTTCATCCCCTTGTACGAGGGATCGTTCCACAGATTGAGGCGATCGAAGACCTTTTCCGACACCCCCCGGCTCTTGATGATCTCGAATTGGGTGTTCATGTAGCGCTCCTCGGCGAAGAAGCTGTAGCCGGAGACTCCCAGCTCGCCGACGTCGGCCACGGGGGCAACCCGGCGGGAGTAAGCCTGGATCTCCACCTTGACCGTGGCGCGGTAGACCGGGGTCTGAAGGAAGGTGTACAGCGTCACCAGGGTCATGACGATCACGAAGGTCGCCAGGACCGTCCATCGCCAGCGCCAGATCGTCGCCCAGTAGTCCCGGAGATGGACTGCATGCTTGTCCGGAACCACGCCGGGGAGCACGGGAGTTTCCATACCTGCTTTCCTTTCGGCTGGTTGCCTGTTTCGACCGTCATCCGCCCGGAGCCCGGTCCGGGCGCGCCGCGTCAGAACAGTCGGCGCGGCACGATGACGACGTCGCCCGGGAGCAGGAGGATGTCCTCCGCCTTGCGCTCCTCGATCGCTTTCAGATCGAAGACCAGCTTGGTCTGCTTCCCGTTCACGTTACGGTTGACCTCGATTCCCTTCTTCTTGGCGTAGGGGGTGAGCCCCTCGGCAATACTGACCGCCTTCATCAGCGTGGGGCGATCCACCAGGGGGTACTGCCCCGGCTTCGCCACCTCGCCCCGGATGTAGAAGAACTGCTGCGGCCCGACGGTGATGACGTCGCCCGCCTGCAGGCGCGGGTTGAACTTGCTGCCGCCGGTCAGCAGGTCGTCCTTGGCGATGTTGATTTGCCGGGTCTCGCCGTCAGTGCCGTTCTCATGGCGCGTGATGATGATCTCGTTTCCCGCTTCCCGCGTCATCCAGCCCGACTGCGCCATGATGTCCATGAGGGTCGTGGGACCCTTGAGGTAGTAGGTTCCGGGTTTCTCGACTTCCCCGACCACGTTCACCGGCTGGCTCTGGTAGTCCTTGATGTCGAGACTCACCTGGGGCCCGACCAGGAACTCCTTCAGCCGGGTCTCCACCTCCCCGCGTACTGAAGCGAGGGTGCGCCCCGCCACCGGCATGACGCCGATGAGAGGAAAAAGGACCGTCCCGTCGGCCCGGACCTCGAGGGTCTGCTTCAGATCATCCTGTCCGAAGACCGAGAGCTCCACCCGGTCGCCTTCCCCCAGGCGATAGGACGAGCCTTCTGCGACGACGGCGGCTTTGGCGGCCGGAGCGTTGAAGAGAACCTCCATTCCTTCGGTGGTCACGCTCCATCCCTTCAGCACCGCACCCCTCAGCGGCACCTCCACCCGCACCCCTTTGGCATCCTGGCCGTCGGTCGAGGTGACCCGGATCGGCCCCAGCGGAGTCTCCTTGAACTCGTAGCTGGCCTTGAGCCCCGACTCCGCCGGGCTCAAGTCGAGAACCAGGAGCTCTGCGCCGGATCCCTCCAGAATACGGCAGCGCGCGCCGGGCGTGCCGGTGATGCTCATGATCAGGCGGAACCGTCCTTCCCCATCCGGCCGGACCGACAGATCGGAGACACGCGGCGCATCGGCCGCGAGCGACTCCTGAGCCATGGCGGAGCACAACGCCGCCGCGACTGCCAGCATCCGGAGTCCCCGTACCGCCTGCTTGCTCAAATCTTTCCCCTCATTGCCAGCCGATGATGGTGGCCAGGATGATGCCGTGACTGTCGTAGCTGTAGACCGCGTACTGGACTCCCGCCGTTTGCGCCACGATGTTGGAGTCCGAATTCTGGAACCGGTATCCGGCCGTCAGGTCGACCGCCCGGCTCAGCTTCCAGGTGAGGTTGAGCGCGCCGGTCCAGATCTTGTCGCGGCGCCTCATCCCCTCGCTGGGGGCGAGATAGTCGAAAATCCCGTCGATCGCCACCACCGTCTCCGAGTAGACGTTGTACTGGAAATTAACCAGGGTTGCCAAGACGACCGTCCGGCCCAGCGCATGCGTGTAGACCACCTCCCCCCCCTCGTTGACGTAATAGGGGCTCACGTTGAAGAACGATACCTGAGGCGCCCGACGGAAGCGGATCTGGATCAGGCTGCCCGAAGCCAGCGCCGCCGCGAGGTCGCCCTCGAACGTGATGCCGCGAAAGGGCGTGCCGAAGCCCTCCGTGAAGTCGGTGTGGGAATAGGAGACCCTCACTTCGCTGGAAAGCTCCCGCGAGGTGGCCCGGCGGTAGCCGGCTCCGAGCGACCGGGTCTCGTACTCGCTCTTCAGCTGGCCTGCCCAGGCCCGATCCTGCTGGACCCCCTGGATGTCGAAGTAGCCATAGAGGGAATTTCCCGCTCCGCTGTCCAGCACGTAGCGCGCGAACAGGCGCTGCGACTCGAAATCGGAGAAGAAATCCGACGTGGAAGACTCCTCGAATTGCGTCCGGGTGCTCGAACCTCCCAGCTCGACCGAATGGATGGCGCCCAGCTGGAAGGCCAGCTGCAACGAGATGTCGTTCGACGTCAACGGCTGGGTGGCGTAGCGGTACTCGCCTCCCGGCACCGAGTTCAGGAGTCCGGTGATGCCGTCCACGTAACTGTCGGCGACGTCGATCTTCATCAGGCGGCCGACCTCGAAGTGGCCCGTTAAATTGAGAAAATGGCTCGCTCCCCCGAGATCCTTCAGGATATCCGCGGAGTATTGCCGAAAATCTCCGCGGTAGATCAGCTTGGTGATGCTCCGGGTGAACGGCAGCTCGAACCGCAGCTGAGGGCTCAACGCCCGTATCCCGCTGTCGACGGGGCCCACGAGCGGATCGTCCTCGTTCAGCTTCTCGACGTTGTCCTCATGCGCCGCGGAGATGCCCAGCGACGGGAAGAACTCGATGCGGCCCAGGCGGATGGGCAGCAGACGCTCCTGTGCCCCCGCCTGCGAGGCCCCCAATGCCACCCCGAGAACCCAGACCAGAAGGCGGACACACTTCGGGAACCGGAATCCGGACTTCAGTTTCCTCACTCCTGGCAGAGGATGAGTGATCATTTTACGGTGGGTATGCCGACCTGTCAAGGTTGAAAGGGGCGGAAGTCCTTGAACGACGGGGTTTTGACGGTTCACCCCAGGACCGATTTTGCCAGGCTCTGCATGACCCGATAGCGCTTGCCGGTCCCTTCGCACAGGACCACGAGGCGATGCCGCTCGATGTCCGAAAGCGAGGGAATCGCGATCAGAATCTCGTCCACGCTCTCTGAAATCACCCCGATCTCCTCGCGGCTGCCCAGGACCGGGACCCCATGGATGCGCTTGCCGGCTTTGGAGCGATCGTCGTCGATGAACCCCACCGGCTGGTACTCCATTTGAGGGTTGTTGCGGATTTCTCGAAGAATCAGCTCTCCCGCGTCCCCTGCCCCGATGATGAGCAACCGGCGCCCCGAGCGGGGCAGATGCGCGAAATACTCCCGGAACATACGGAACAGGAGACGGCTGCCGGCAACCAGCACCAGCAGGAGAAAGGAGTCGAGCACGAAGACCACCCGGGAATAACTGTCGAAGCGGGTCAGACCGACCAGGAGCAGCACGGTCACCACGGTGCCGGCAGCCACCGCCTTGGCAATGGTCACGAGGTCGTAGACGTCCATGTATTCCCAGACGATGCGATACAGGCCGAAGTAGTAGAACATGCCGAGCTTGATGGCGATCAGGACGGGGAGCGTCGTGGCGATCTGCGCGAAGTAGCCGGGCGGAATCAGGCCGTCGTAGCG
>DASTZC010000273.1 GCA_035764505.1 Candidatus Polarisedimenticolia bacterium | reverse complement strand
AGCTTCCGCTCCTTCCGCTATTTCGCCAAGAAGTACAACCTCATGGAGAGCCGGGAGCCGAGGGAAGGCTTCGGGCGGTAGGAACGACAATGGGGAATCCCCCCGGGGCGGAGCCGCCGCGCCGCCTGCATGCGTTTCTGTTCATCGCCGCGGCGGTGGCCCTCCTTTTTCATCCCCTGATCCTCGGCGAAGGCCGGCTCTACTTCCGCGACGTCAGCCTCAACCACTATCCCAACCGGGTCTACGCCACCGAGAGGCTGCTGCATGGGGACTTCCCGCTGTGGAACCCCTACCTCTCCGGCGGCATGCCGCTGGCCGCCAATCCCAACGAGCTGATCCTCCACCCGATCACCCTTCTGTTCCTCCTTCTCCCGGTCGGGGTCGCGTTCTCCGCGTCCGTCGTCCTGCAATATCTTCTGGCCGGCTGGGGAATGTACCTGTGGGCGCGCGAAGAGGGTCTCGGCCAGGAGTCCGCGCTGCTCGCCGCGGCGGGATTCGCCCTCTCCGGACCGCTGGTTTCCTGCGGATCGTTGCAGAACCTCCTCGCCTCCTGGGCCTGGGTGCCTCTCGCCCTGTTCGCCGCGGCGCGCTTCCGGCGGACAGGAAGCCGCTGGGCGCTGCTCTCCTATGCCGGCGCGCTGAGCGTCACGCTGCTTGCGGGGGATCCGGTGGCCGCGGCGAGCGCCGTGCTGATTGCCTGCTTCGGCGCCTGGGAGAGCCCTCGACCCGCGATGCGACGGGCCTTCCTCGGACCGCTCGCCGGGGCCGCGCTGGCGGCCGGGCTGGCCCTGGTGGCTCTCCTCCCGGCACGCGAGATGGTCGCGGCCTCGGAGCGCGGCGGAGGTATCCCGCTGACGAAGGCTCTCGCCTGGTCGATCGATCCGCCGCGCCTGCTGGAGCTCGCCGTGCCGGCGCTGTACGGCAACCCGGCGGCGCTGAAGCCGACATCCTACTGGGGCGGTCTGGTCTTCGAGAAGGGGTATCCCTTCCTGCTGAGCGTCTATCTCGGAATCCTGATGCTGATATTTCCAGCCGCCTTGCCCTGGCGCCGCGCCGGAGGGCGGCAGATCTTGCTGGCCGCCTTCGCGCTGCTGTGCATCCTGACGGCGCTCGGGGCGCCGGGGAGAATCTATCCGCTGATCCATCGCTGGGTCCCCCTGGCCTCGTCGCTGCGCTATCCTTCACGTTTCCTCCTGCCGGCGACGCTGGCGCTGGTTTTCCTGGCGGCCAGCGGCTTCGACCATCGCCTGCGGGCCTGGCACGCGGGCGCCACCGGCCGCGGCCGGGACACCTGGGTGGTCGTGGCATGGCTTGCCGCCGGCGCGGCGTTGGCGCTCGCCCTCGCTCCTGGAGCGACGGTGTGGCTGGCCGAAAGTCTGCTGGGCCTGGGAGGGAAGCTGCCTGCCGCATCGATCGATTCGATCGCCACGACCCTGCGAGGCTCTTTGCTGCGCTGCGGCGGGCTGGCGGCGGGTGCCGGATTGGTGGGTTGGGCCGCTTCGAGAGGCTATCTCGCTCCACGCAAGGCGGCCCTCCTTCTCCTCGTGGCCGCGGCGGGCGACCTGCTTTCGGCCCATCTGCGGCTCAACCCGGTGGTTCCGTCTTCGTTCTACGAAGCCAGGCCGCCGGCCGCCGACCTGGTCCCGCGCGAGCGCATCGAGTCGCGCGTCTACAGCGAGCCTCGTCCCGAAGGATTCGCGGTGATGGCCGGAAGCGACGATGCCTGGTGGGGCTATTACTGGGACGAAATCTCATGCCGCGTCGCCACCTGCCTTCCCTGGAGAATTCCGCTGGCCCTGGACCGGAGCACCGATCTTCTGAGCGCGGCGGGCCTCGGCGGGATCGTGGAAGGAATCGGCGGATTGGATGTCGACGGACTGAAGCGCCTCTGCGAGATCGCCTCGGTGGGATTGATCCAGACTTATCGTGAGATGAGCAGTCCCTCCTTGACCTCGGCCGGATTGCTGTCGCGCCAGACCAATGTTCCGTTCCATCTCTACCGGCTTGCCGCGCCGCGTCCGCGTGCCTACTGGGTGGGCGCCGCGCTTCCCGAAAAAGGGGGAATTCTGGCGGACCTCACGAGTCCGGATTGGGATCCGAAAGGCTCGGTGATCCTGCAAGGCGAGTCCTTCCCCGCGGGCAGGCCGGGCGAGGAAGGCGAGGTGACGTGGCTGACCGAGAAACCGGAACGACTGGAGCTGCGCGTCAGTGCCTCTCGAGCGGGATGGCTGGTGGTGACCGACACTTATTTCCCCGGCTGGCAGGCGGAGGTGGACGGCGCTGCCGCGCCGATTCGTCGCGCCAACCATCTGTTTCGCGCCGTGCAGGTCCCGGAAGGAACGCACCAGGTTGTCCTGCACTATTCACCGCGCTCCTGGCGGGTGGGAGCCGCGGGATCGATCCTGACGCTGCTGGCGGCGCTTCTCTGGGCCTGGCGCGGCCGGATCGCCTCGCGCTCATGAGCGCACCCGCAAGACTCATCGACCGCGGCCTGCGGTTCCTTCTCCTGGCGGCCGCAGCGGTCGCGACCGTCAAGGCAGCCGAGAACTTCGATTTCTGGTGGCACCTCGCGAGCGGACGCCTCATGGTCGCCGAGGGGAAGCTGCTCCATGCCGACCCCTTTTCCTTCACCCGGCCGGGGATGCCGTGGCTGAACCACGAATGGCTGGTGCAGCTTGCCGGGTATCTCGGCTACCGTGTGGCAGGGGAGTGGTTCCCGGCGCTGGGAGTCATGGCGCTGGCGGTCGCAGCCTACCTCTCGTTGTCCTCGTGTCTCCTGCGCGACAGGACCAACTCGCAAGGGGTCTGGCTCCTCATGGCGTTGTCACTGGCCGGCGCCCGCTTTCGCTTCGATCCCCGTCCCGAGATGGTGAGCTACTTTTTTCTGGCGCTCCTTTGCTTCCTGCTTGGATCCAGCGCTGAGCCCGGCAAGGAACGTCGTGCGTGGCTTCTCTTCCCGTTGTTCGCGCTCTGGGCGAACGTACATCCGGCGGTTTTGCTGGGAGCTGCGGTCGCGATCCTCTGGCTGGCGGGGGAGTCGATCCAGCGTCGCGCGCAACCCACGGCCCCGACGGCCGACCGATGGCGCGATCGGATTGTCCTGGGATCTCCGGGAGCGATCCTGCTGAACCCGGGAGGCTGGAGAATCCTGGCGGTCCCGTTGGACCTGCGGCGCATCATCGCCTCCGGTCATGCTCCGAACATGGAATGGGCGCCGCCGGAGCCCGCGGATTTTCCTCTTTTCTACTTCACCGCGATCGCGGCCGGCTGTCTGCTCTTTCTGGCTCTGGTCCAGGACCTTCCCCTCGCAGGACGTCTGCGCCAGGTCAAGACGGAGGCGGCCTCGACGCGCAGCAGAGCGGAGGGCTGGCGCGCGGCAGCCGGCAATGTGGAATGGGCACCTCTCCTGGCAGCTTCCCTCGCCGCCCTGCTCGCTCTTCAACAGCTGCGGAACATTGCCTTTTTCTTTCTGCTTCTGCCTCTGGCGTTACGACGGCCCTTCACCCGGCTCGTCTCGCAGGCACGAGTTCCAGGAAGCGCCCTGCGGGTGCTGGAGGCCTCGGCGCTGCTGATGCTCGTCGGGATCTTCCTGCGCACCGCGCCGACCTGGAGGAGTGACCGCTACCTGATGCGAATCACTCCCGCCCGGGCGGTGGGCTTCCTGGAGGCGAATGACGTGGGGAGGAGGCTGTTCAATGACGTGAAGTTCGGTGGCTATCTCGCCTGGGCGCGGTATCCCGCCGGCCGGGTCTTCATCGACGGGCGCAACGAGCTTTACGACTCGCTTCTGGAGGAAGTCTTCGCCTCGCTGGCATCGTGGGGGCGCTGGGAAGCGCTGCTCGAGAGATACGGGATCGACGCGGCGATGCTGCGGCGAGGGCAGCTCCAGGCGGTGCAGTACGCCCCGGAGGCGCCCGGCGCGCCGCCGCGCCAGGAGATGCGGGCCTTTTCGGCCGCCTATTTCCAGCCGGTACGATGGGCCCTGGTCTACTGGGACGACGATGCCCTGGTCTTCGTCCGCCGCGACGACCCGCGCTACCGGAATCTCCTGGCGCGCGAATTCAGGATCGTCAACCCCGACGACTCGGCGCACCTTCTCGCGGAAATCCGCAGGGGCCGCGTCGATCGCAGCCAGGCCCTGGCCGAGGTGGATCGCAAGCTCAAGGAAGATCCGGGCTGCGTCACGGCCTTGAGCCTTCGCCGCGAGCTGCTGTCGGTCGAGAGCGCCGCGCTGCGCTGACGGATTTTGTCAGGGCGAACGCCGCGTGTCGGTGCTGGATTGGCGTTCCGACCCTCCCTCACGAATCCGTAATCGTGCTGAATCCGCAACCCACACATTCCAATTAACTTAGCTGTCATGTTTGGCGAGTGCCTCTTGGCATTCCGGTTGCTCTAGGGGGCGTCAGGAGGTGATTCGAATGAGAGGTCAGAAAGGGTTTACGCTGATCGAGCTGTTGATCGTTGTGGCGATCATCGGAATCATCGCGGCGATCGCGATTCCGAACCTGCTCAACGCGATCGACCGCGGCAAGCAGAAGCGCACCATGGCCGACATCCGGTCGCTGGGCACGGCGGTGGAGTCCTACGCGGTGGACAACAACTTCTACCCGAAGGTGAACTCCTACGCCAACGTGGTTCCGTTCGTGCAGCCGATCTACATCAAGACGGCGCCCACGTCGGACGGCTGGAACAAGGTGTGGGAGTTCCAGGGTGACACCACCAACGGCGCCGACTACACCCTGATCAGCCGCGCCAAGGACGGCGTCGCGAGCGCCATCACGGGTGGAATGACCAACAACTTCCTGTGCGACATCGTGTTCGCCAACGGCCAGTTCTTCCAGTGGCCGCAGGGGACGCAGACCTAGTCTGCCGATTCGCGGTTTTCACGGCGGTGCCGGACTCCGGCACCGCTTTTTTTTGTACTGCATGAGCTGCCTGCGGCATCGCCTGCCGGCGCGATTTCACTCTGAAGCTGACACCTAGTGTCAGCCGTGACCGCCGATGGACTGTCTTCCCACGTCAATCGCCCCGGCTCCCGGATCGGGGCCAAGAGCGGAAACCTTGACAAAGATTCGCTTTCGGCCGGCCGCAGCCCGCTTCCGAGCTCTGGCACCGAGCTTGCTCCATTAGCCGCTGAAGGAAGGAGGTGGCAAGGAATGAGGAATGAGAAAGGGTTTACGCTGATCGAGCTGCTGATCGTCGTGGCGATTATCGGAATCATCGCGGCGATCGCGATTCCGAACCTGCTCAACGCCATCGACCGCGGCAAGCAGAAGCGCACCATGGCCGACATCCGGTCGC
>DASTZC010000272.1 GCA_035764505.1 Candidatus Polarisedimenticolia bacterium | reverse complement strand
CGGCCGACCTCTTTCTCCAGACGCTGCGGGTCGGCCGAGAGAATCCCACGGACGCTTCCGAAGGTGGTCAGCAGGCGCCGGGCGCGAGTCACGCCGATACCCGGCACTTCGTACAGCCTGGTGGTGAGGGTGCGCCGGGCGCGCACCTTGCGGTGGTAGGTCACGGCGAAGCGGTGCGCCTCGTCGCGGATCCGCTGCACCAGCTTGAGGGCGGGAGAGGAGCGCTCCAGCACGATCTCCCCGCTCTTTCCCTCGAGGTAGAGGATCTCCTCGCGCTTGGCGATCGAGACCACCGGCAGCGTGACCAGGTCGAGACGCTCCAGGGCGTGGGCCGCCGAATGGAGCTGCCCTTTGCCGCCATCGATCAGGACGAGGTCCGGCAGGTCCTTCCCCTCGCGCAGCAGCCGCGTGTAGCGCCGGCCGACCACCTCGGCGAGCGACGCGAAGTCATCCGCTCCCTGCACCGAGCGGATGCGGAAGCGCCGGTACAGCTGCGGCCGCATCTTGCCCGCCTCCCAGACCACCATCGAGGCGACCGAGTCGGTCCCCTGGATGTTGGAGATGTCGAAGGCTTCGATGCGCAGAGGAGGCTCCTCCAGGCCGAGCGCTTCGCGCAGCGCCTCCGACTCCTCGAGTCCGCCCGTGGCGTCGGAGCGTGCCGCCTGCTCGTAGGCGAGACGAGCGTTCTCGGCCACCGTCTGCAGGAAGGCCTTCTTGGGACCGCGCTGCGGCGCATGAATGCGGACACGCCCGCCCCGCTTGCTCGAGAGCCACTCCTCGAGCACCTCCTTGCCCGTGGGATCCCCCAGGGTCAAAACCTCCTCCGGCACCGTGGGCAGCGGCGCGTAGTACTGCTGCAGGTAAGCGGCGATCAGCTCCCCATCCGAATCGTGCGGACCCTCGAGGGTGAATTCGCGCCGTGACGCCACCACGCCGTCGCGCATCTGGAAAACTTCGAGCGAGGCACGGTTGCCTTCGCGGTAGTGCGCCAGGTAGTCCTGGTCCTCGAGGCCGACGGAGGTGAAGCGCTGCCGGACGGAGAGTCCTTCCACCGAGCGAATCAAGTCGCGGTAGTGGGCGGCGCTCTCGTACTGCTCGGCGCCCGCCGCCTCGGCCATGCGCTCCTTGAGGCGGCCGACCAGGTCGCGGTTGCGGCCTTCCAGGAACAAGCGGGCCTCCTGCACCTGGCGGCGATACTCTTCGGCGCTCACCAGGCCGGCGCATGGTCCCGTGCACTGGTTGAGCTGGTAGTAAAGGCAGGGGCGCGGCCGGCTGCCGTCGAGGCGCTCGTGGCAGATCGCCACGCGAAAGAAGCGCGCCACCATCCGCAGCGTGCGGCGGGCGGTGCTGGCCGGCAGGAACGGACCGAAATAAAGATGCTTGTCGAGGCGCGCGCGCCGCACCAGAACGACCCGCGGAAAGGGGTCGCCGAAGGTGAGCTTGAGGTAGGGAAAGTTCTTGTCGTCGCGCAGCAGGACGTTGTAGCGCGGGCGCTCCCTCTTGATGAGGTTGTTCTCCAGGATCAGCGCCTCGCGCTCCGAGCCGGTGAGGATCATCTCGAGATCGGCTACCTCGGCCACCAGCGCCGCCGTCCGGGGAGGATGCTCCATCCCCTTCTGGAAGTAGCTGCGCACCCGCCCGCGCAGCGACTTGGCCTTGCCCACGTAGAGGACGCGGCCGCGCGCGTCGCGATAGACATAGACGCCGGGGTGATCGGGGAGGCTGGAGAGCTTTTGCCCCAGGGCGGAGTCGGGGGACGGAGGAAACGGGGCCATGGAGGATCTCAGGCGCTCAGATCGATCTTCTCGAGGAAGCGGATCCGATCGCGCAGCTCGGCGGCGCGCTCGAAATCGAGCTTCGCGGCCGCCTGTTTCATCGCCTCGCGCAGCGTGGCGATCTCGCGCTCCAGCGATTCGCGATCGGCGTACCGCGTCTCGTCCTCCGAGACCTCGAGATCGATCTTGAGATAGTCGGCCTCGTAGACGCTCCCGAGGACGTCGTCGAGCGCCTTCACGATCGTCTCGGGGGTAATGCCGTGCTCGAGGTTGTACTGCTCCTGCATGGCGCGCCGGCGCGTGGTCTCCTGAATGGCGCGCTGCATCGAGTCGGTCATCCGGTCGGCATAGAAGATGACGCGCCCGCGGACGTTGCGCGCCGCGCGCCCGGCCGTCTGGATCAGGGCGCCGGCGGATCGCAGGTAACCCTCCTTGTCGGCGTCGAGCACGCCGACCAGCGACACCTCGGGAAGATCCAGTCCCTCGCGCAGCAGATTCACTCCGACCAGGACGTCGAAGGTGCCGCGCCGCAGGCTGCGCAGCACCCGCACCCGCTCGAGCGTCTCCACGTCGGAGTGCAGGTATTCCACGCGCACCCCCACGTCCCGGTAGTACTGCGTCAGCTCCTCGGCCATCCGCTTCGTCAGCGTCGTCACCAG
>DASTZC010000271.1 GCA_035764505.1 Candidatus Polarisedimenticolia bacterium | reverse complement strand
GCACCGGCAGGCCGTCGCGGATCGCCTGGCCGAGCCCGACCGCCTTCGAGCCGTACAGCGCGATCTCGAGCGCCTTCTCGAGCGGAACGACCTTCTTCACCCCAGCACCGTGACCTCGCCGGCGTCGCCGTCCACCCGCAGCCGCGTGCCGTCGGCGATCCGGTCGGTCGCCTCGCGCGTCCCAACCACGCCCGGGATGCCGTACTCGCGCGCCACGATCGCCGCGTGCGACAGCAGCCCGCCGGCATCGGTCACGATCGCGCCGAGCAGCGGCAGGAGGATGTTGAACGCCTCCGTGGTCGATTCGGTGACCAGGATGTCGCCTTTGTGAATCCGATCGAACTCCGAGGGGTGGGAGACGCGGCGCGCCGGCCCTTCGTAGATCCCCTTGCTCGCCGCCAGGCCGCGCAGCTTCTTCTCCTCGTGCGCCGCCTCGGAGCTGCCGAACAAAGCGCCCAGGGCAACGCCGATGGCGCGCGCCATGCGCGCCGCGGCGGGCGGCAGGCCGGACAGGTCGGGCGGAGCCGGCGCGGGAGGTCCGAGAACCGCCGGCGCCTCCTTGGCACTGTGCGTGGTGCGCCACTGGAAGCGGCGCGCCAGCTCATCGGCGTCCGGGGCATCCGCCCCGGAGAGCAGCGCCCCCATCTCCGCGGGGCTGGCGTCGATGAAATGAGCGGCTTCGTGAAGTCTCCCCTTGCGGGCCAGGCGCTTGCCGGCCGCCAGGGCCGCGCGCCGCATGAGCCCGGAGGCCCAGATGTCGCTGAACACGCCGCGCTCGTCGCGGATCGGATAGGTCAGCCGCGCCTCCTCGAGCAGCTCGTCGAAATGGGCGCGGTGCTGCTCCGGAACCTTGCCGCGCACCTCGGCGATCTTTCCCTGGACGTCGGAGGTATCGGTGCCGGCACCCGCGACCGCGGCCCGGATCGCCCGGCGCAGCGCATCGGGCAGCTCGAGGGCGAATGGATTGGAAATATCGAAGCCGTCGAGCAGGCGGAAGCCGACGAGATCGAGGTAGGCCGAGACCGCCGGCCCGGTTTCGGGGTCGGCGCGCAGGGTGTCGAGCACCCGTCCGGCGTCTTCGTCGGAGTCGAGGAGCTGGTGCATCTTGGCGCTCTTCCCAACCGCGGCGATCAGCGCGTGGAGCTGCTCGGAGGCGCCAGCCGATACCGGCGCCGTGCCGCGCATGAGGGAGAGCAGGTCCGCCGGGGAAACCTGGGCCCAGCCGCCGACATGCGCCAGGAAATCTCCGGTCGGCATGACGGCCGCGGCGGTGAAGCGCATGTGCTGGCGGAGCATTCCGGCATGGTGCTCGCGGCAGCGCACCAGGTGCGCCGCCAGCTCCGAGTCGGAGAGCTTCTCCGGATCGACGGCCTGGATTTCGCGGTGTGCCTTGATCGAGGCCGGCTTGACGGTCTCGTTCCATTCGCGCAGCTGCTCGCGCCAGAACTTCCGCTGAAACACCTCCTCCGCCCGCTGGAAGCGCTTCGGGATTTCGCTCTCCGGCGCCGGCTTGACCGCCTTGTAGCCGAAGCCATTGACGTAGGCCATTTCGAGCCCGTCGATCAGCAGGCCGTAGTTCTCGGCGAACTCATGGGTGCCCCGCTTGAAGGGCTCGGGATGGACCTCCATCCAGTAACGCGTGGCCGGCCGGGGGAAGTGAACCGTTTCGAGCTCCCAGGTCCCGGGTCCCGGGGGGTCGAAGCGCAGATCGGAGTCTTTCCGGGCGGTAGTCAAGGCAGTCTCCTTAGTCGGGCTGCAGGGCGGCTTTTCCTCGCAGGTTTGCCGATGACTTTAGCAGGTTTCCCGGCGGAGGTGGGAATCGAAGCGCTTGCCGTTCAGCGATCGGTCATGCGCTCCGTCTTTTCGGGGTAGCGGTTCCCCTGCACGGTGAGCTTCGAGGCGGCGCTGTCGATCTCGTGCAGGTCGGCGGGAGTCAGCTCGATGTCGGCCGCCGCGAGGTTCTCAGTGAGCCGAGTCTGTCTCGTCGTGCCGGGAATGGGAACGATCCAGGGCTTCTGTGCGAGAAGCCAGGCCAGTGCAATCTGGGCGGGCGTCGCGTTCTTGCGTGCCGCGACGGTGGTGAGCAGGTGTACGAAGGCAAGGTTGCTCTTCCGGGCATCCGGCTCCAGGCGCGGCACCGTGGCGCGGAAGTCGGAGCTGGCGAAGGTCGTCTTCTCGTCGATGGTCCCGGTGAGGAAGCCTTTGCCGAGAGGGCTGAAAGGGACGAACCCGACTCCAAGCTCCTCGAGCGTCGGGAGGATCTCCGCTTCGGGGCGCCGCCACCAGAGCGAGTATTCGCTCTGGAGCGCGGCGACCGGCTGCACCGCATGCGCCCGGCGAATCGTCCGGGCAGAGGCTTCGGAGAGACCGAAGTGCCTGACCTTCCCTTCCTGGATGAGGTCCCGAATCGTCCCGGCGACTTCCTCGATCGGCACCTCCGGATCGACCCGGTGCTGGTAGAGCAGGTCGATGGCATCGACCTGGAGACGCTTCAGGGAGGCTTCGGCGACCTGCCGGATGTGCTCCGGCCGGCTGTTCAGGCCCACGGCCTGCGGCCCTCCGGCCGGATCGAGCGCGAAGCCGAACTTGGTAGCGATCACCACCCGGCCTCGGAAAGGGGCGAGGGCCTCGCCCACCAGCTCCTCGTTCGTGAACGGTCCATAGACTTCGGCGGTATCGAAGAAGGTGACGCCCCGCTCGACCGCCGATCGGATGAGGGCGACCATCTCCTGGCGGTCCGCCGCGGGCCCGTAGCCCCAGCTCATCCCCATGCAGCCCAGGCCCAGCTCCGACACCTCGAGGCCGCTGTTTCCCAGCTTGCGCTTCTTCATCGCTCCTCCGTGCGGCGGGAATGGCCCGCGCAAGGATGCCCGGGACGACCACGCCTCGATTCGATCCGTGAGCCTTTCTAGGCAGGCTCCTGGTTCATATAGATCCGGTTGCCGTACAGGTCCTCGAGAGTCACCCCCGTCCCATAGGGCTGCACCTGCGGCTCGCCGTGGAAGCGTACACCCGCTTCCTTCATGCGGCGATACTCGGCAAGGCAATCACCCGTCTGGATCCCGAACAGCGGCTGGGAGCCGGCCTGCCGTCCCACCAGGGCGCGGGTCTCTTCTGTTTCCGCCAGCTTGAAGACGATCGCTACGGTCTCGTCGTCGGGCAGGCGCAGCGTGACCCAGCGCTCCTTCCCGAAGGGGACATCCTCCGCCACGACGAATCCCAGCTTGCGCGTATAGAACTCGATCGCCTCGTCATAAGCCTTCACGAAAACCGTCCACAACGACATCCGCTTCATGACCGCCTCCTTCAGGCCGGTAACCCGGCGCGGATCTCGATCCCGTGGTTGCCTTGGACTCGAACGAATCG
>DASTZC010000270.1 GCA_035764505.1 Candidatus Polarisedimenticolia bacterium | reverse complement strand
CCTTTGACGCGTCCAGGGGGAGATCGAGCTCGACGATCGGGGTCTGCGGGGAACGGGCACGCAGCGTCTTGCGGATGCCATCGGCCGCCTGGTTGTAGGGGCCCAGGTTGCGGCTCTTGACCAGGACCACCGAGCCGGCAGAGGCGGTCCGCGCCGGAGGCGCCGTCAAACAGACCAGAACGCCCAGCATCGCGAGTGCCCGACGTATCCGAAGAGGCATTCTCAAGCCATCCGTCTGCCGTTAAGTCACCGCCGTAAATATATTTATAAATGCGGTTTCAGCAACACAATACTAAGCGAAGTATTTTCTTCATGTTGCCTCATTAATCTGCCGTTGTCATGGCGCAATGATTGCACTGATCGTCCAACTATTTGAATTAAGGCGTCTCGTTCGAATATGCGTGAATAAACTTGACTGATATCTGCTTGTGACTATTTATATGGTTGTCCTTTCGTTCGGAGAACTGTTGATCGAAGGGTCCGTAACCAGGGGGAATGCAAGATGAAGTCTCGAACCGGACGGCTCGCTCAGGCATTCATCGGGACGATCCTGGCCGCCACGATGCTGTCAACTCCGTCCTGGAGCCAGGCAAATATCACCGCTTCCATCGAGGGCTATGTTCTCGACGACGCCGGCAACTTCGTTCCGGGAGCGAGCGTCGTCCTGCTCAGCGCCCCGACCAACACTCGTCGCGAGCAGATCAGCAGCAGCGAAGGGCGCTTCGCCTTTACGGCCCTGCCGGTGGGGACCTTCACTCTGAAAGTGAACCTGATCGGCTACCCCCCTTATGAGATGCAGGAAATCCGGCTGAACCCGGGCGAGAGCCGGGCAATCGACGTCGTCCTCAAGGCGGGGATGCAGGAAAAGGTGGTGGTGGTCGCCGAGCGGGGCCTGCTGGAGACCGAGGTGACCTCGGACCGCAACATCCTGGACGCCAACTACATCAACAACGTCCCGCTCACGGCCCGCCGGTATCAGCAGATCTTGACGCTGTTTCCCGGCGTGAGCAATGACGAGGGATTCAGCCTGGCGCAGTATCACATCCGGGGAAGCCGCGTCACGCAGAACGGCTTCCGTCTCGACGGCGCCACCATCAACGACCCGGTCACCGGAACCTTCGGCCTGAACATCAACCAGAATTCCATCGAGCGCTTCGAACTGGAGCGCGGCGGGTTCCAGGCGGAATACGGCGAGCAGTCGGGCGGCATCGCGAACATCGTGACGAAATCGGGAACCAACGAGTTCCAGCTGTTCTATTCCGGCTTCTACCGTGATTCGAGCTTCTCGAGCCAGCTCAAGGATTTCGACCAGGTCATCGCCTCGGGAGACTCCGACGGCATCTCCACCAACAACAACAATCCGCGGCCGGAGACGCAGCAGTGGCAGGAGATCGCCGCGGGCGGACCGATCGTGAAGGACCGCCTCTGGTACTTCACCTCCTTCCAGTACTGGCAGGAAGATGTCGGGTCGATCTTCAACGACGGCCTCAGCAAGGGAGACCGCTACAACTTCCAGTTCAAGACGACCTGGCAGGTGTCGCCGGACAACACGATGGTCTTCAACCTGGCCACCGACCCGGCGCGCTTCGCCGACGTCATCACCGACGCGCGTTTCGCGCCGGGTACCAACTTCGACCAGACCCAGGGCGGCTTCTTCTTCCAGGCTCGCGACACGCACATCTTCAGCCCCGCGGCCTTCCTGGAGAGCCAGCTGCTCATGCACCACCAATACCTCACCGCCCGCCCGGTCGATCCGGGACTGGGCGCCTTCACCATCGCCCTGTCCGACGGAGACGCTTCCGACGGCATCGGCACGAGCAATTCGGCGCAGGCCTTCTCGGGCGCGTATCCGAACGATCAGGACCGCTCCACGCTCAGGACCCGCCTCAGCGAGGCGGTGACCCTCAAGGCGGGAACGGCCCACACCGTGAAGGCGGGTCTCGACTATTCGTTCGTCGATTTCACCGGGGCCAACCGGACCCAGCCGACCTTCCTCGATATCTCGGATTACGATCCCAACTTCGAGTCGGGAGGCTCCTATTTCGGGTACCACGAGTTCCTGAAGTACGACTACCTCGAGCCGGAGAAGACCAACCAGAAAGGGCGTGAAGCCTCCCTCTACGGCCAGGACACCTGGACGCCGAACGCGCACTGGACGACCGATGCCGGGATCCGCCTGGACTACCAGTCGATCATCGGGGACAAGAACCTCTCCCCGCGTCTGGGCGTGGCCTTCGATCCGCAGGGCAAGGGCAAGACGAAGCTGTACGGCAACTGGGGGAGGTACTACGACAACATCTTCTCCGACTTCGTAGATTTCGCACGCGCCGACGGCTACCAGACGACGCTGGTCATCACCGACGACGTGAACAACCCGGGCTCGTACTACGAGTCGGCGCCCTTCTACGTCTACGACTACGTGGTGGATGGACCGCTGCACGCGCCGCGCCGCGACTCGATGACGGTGGGCTTCGAGCAGGCCATCGGATGGGACACGGCGATCGGGCTTTCCTACACCCAGTGGAAGGGCCAGAACCAGCTGCGCACGACCATCACGACCGACCTCAGCGGACTGGATGTCCAGCCGGGAGCAACCGGTGCCGTCGTCTTCGATTCGAAGGGGAGCTCACGCTACCACGGCGCCGAGCTGGTCGTGCGCAAGGCATTCAGCCATCGCTTCGAAATGCTCGCCTCGTATACCCGATCGAAGGTCGAGGGGGATACGGCGACCGATTTCGGCTTCGAGAAGCGGCAGGACGCGCGCTCCCTCGATTACACCCGGCTGCGCTACGATCGTCCGAACGTGGTCAACTTCTCGGGCTACTGGAAGCTGCCGGCGCAGCTCGACATGACCGTCATCTACCGCTACATGTCGGGCTCCCTCTACAGTCCGACGATCTTCTCGCCCGGGACCGGCGTCGTCATCGATCCGGCCCAGGGCAAGAACTCGCAGCGCCAGCCCTCCATCCGCAGCCTGGATCTCTCCCTGAGCCGTAGCGTCCACGTCGGCCGGAGCCAGCTGCGCTTCACCGGCCAGGTGTTCAACGCCCTGAACGAGCTCAACGTCGTCTCGGTGGACACCTTCGGCGCTTCGGCGGGTCAGCCCGTCGAAGTCGATTACGGCCGGATCTTCCAGGTCGGCATGGAGTTCCACTACTAGGCAGAGGTCGTTCCCTCAGGGGCACCGTTGCAGGCGGCGGCTGGAAACCAGCCGCGCCTGAACGGCCGGCAGGTGTACAGGCCGCTGCTGGAAAACGGCCGCGCCTGAACGGCCGTCAGGTGTACACGCCGCTGCTGGAAACCGGCCGCGCCTGAACGGCCGGCAGGTGCGCAGGAAACCCCTCCGGCGAACCTGGGGCCCGCCCTCGTGTCATTCCTCCCGGAACACTTCGCACCCCTTGCCGACACTCACTTTCGTCCTGGACATCGATTGAAGCGCGAAGCTGCGGAAGATCAGCGGGCGGGCGAGACGCTCAGAGGGAGTTCGCGTGGGAGGGCAAGACCGCGGCTATTCGATCATCCAGTCGGTGGGGCTGCTGGCGCAGCCGGCGGCTTTTTTCGGGATCCTCCCCGCTTCATGGGCCAGCCGCCCTGCCTCCACCGCGAGGCGCATCGCCCTCGCCATGCGCACCGGATCGGAGGCCGATGCGATGCCGGTGTTCATCAGGACGCCGTCGCAGCCCAGCTCCATCGCGATGGAAGCATCCGAGGCGGTCCCCACTCCGGCGTCGACGATGACCGGAAGATCGAGGATCTCCTCGAGCAGGAGTCTTAGGTTTGTGCGATTCTGGATTCCAAGCCCCGAACCGATCGGCGCCCCCAGCGGCATGATGGCCGCGGCCCCCGCATCGCGCAGCTTCCTGGCCGTCACCAGATCGTCCGAAGTGTAGGGCAGGACAGTGAACCCTTCCTTGACAAGGATCCTTGTCGCTTCCAGCAGCCCCTCGACGTCGGGGAAGAGAGTGCGCTGATCCCCGATGACTTCCAGCTTCACCATGGAAGAGAGACCCGCCTCCGCCGCCAGCCGGGCGGTGCGCACCGCTTCGCCCGCCGTCGTGCAGCCGGCGGTGTTCGGAAGCAGCGTGTAGCGGGCCGGATCGATGAAGTCGAGCAGCGAGCCCTTCCCCCTCGCCCCCAGATCGACGCGCCGGACGGCGACGGTCACGAGCTCGGTGCCCGAAGCTTCCAGCGCCTGCTGCATGATCGTCTCGGAGGGATACTTGCCGGTCCCGAGGATCAGGCGGGAGGAGAAGCGTCGATCTCCCAGCTGCAAGGGGCCCTTGCCTCTCATCGGCTGCTGCGGCGCCGGCGCGCTCATCCCCCCCCCATGAAGCGGACCATCTCGAGGAGGTCGCCTTCATGCAGCACCGTCTCGGCGTGCTTCGCGCGGGGCACCACTTCGCGGTTCCGCTCGACCGCGATCCGCCCGGGAGGGAGCTGCAGGAGCTCGATCAGCGTCGCGAGGGTGGCCCCCTCGGCGATTTCCCGCTCCTCTCCGTTGACCACGATCTTCATGGCTTCGACGGCTCCTCGACCATCCACTTCAACTCCACCACCTCGTCCCCAAGCCGAGCGCGAACGACCAGGGCCGCGCTGCCGGCCTCGATCGGCGGCAGGTCGATCGTGCCGCGGAACACTCCCGCGCGGTCGGAGTTGCCTTCCAGGAGGATGCGCGGCTTCTCGACCGGGGAGAGCAGCCGCAGCTCGAGGCGGACCCCGGCCACCGGCAGGGAGGTGATTTCCCCTTTCGCCCGCAACACCACCTGCGTCCGTCGGCCCGACTCGAACCGGGAGGGCTCCTCGAGGGTGACCTGCAGGTTCTCCGTGGCCAGGTCGCGCGCGAGGTAGTCGAGCACGACCTGCTCGAATCCGCGCTCCGAGATGATCCCTTCCCCGAAAGCCTTCATCCCTCCGGGGTCGTGACGGCCCTGCCGGACATCGAGCACCATCCTGCGATGCTGGGCTTCGAGCCTCTCGGACAGCTCGACCGCGGGCGCCCCGCGGGCGGCGAGATCGGCGTAAGAGGTGCGGCGCGACGCCAGGATCTCGCCTCCGAGATAGACGAGGGATTCGATGACGGGATTGCCCGTCCCCTTGTCCTCGGTCTGGATGTGATAGATGCGACCTTCGTGCTCGACGTCGGTATTGAAGCCGGTGATCAAGGCAGCGCCCTCCGGGAGCGCGCGGCAAGCCGCAGGAGTTGCGATCAGCGCAGATTGTACTCCCGAATCTTCCGGTGCAAGGTCCGGACGCCGATCGCGAGCATCCGGGCGGCGCGCGTCCGGTTCCCTTCCGTCCTCGCCAGCGTCTTGCTGATCAGCTCGCGCTCCATCTCCTTCAGGGTCATCCCGGCCTCGACCCGCGGCATGAGCTCCTCGGCGCCGCGCTCGCCCTTCACCACGGCGGGGAGATCGGCCGCCTCGATGCGGTCGCCCGGCAGCATGACGACCAGGCTTTCCAGGAGGTTCTTCAGCTCGCGCACGTTTCCCGGCCAGGCGTAGTGGCTCAGCAGGAACAGGGCCTCGGGAGAGATTTCCTTCGGCGGGACCGAGTTGGCGCGGGCCATCGAATCCAGGAAGGTGCGCACCAGCTCGGGCAGATCCGCCGAGCGCTGGCGCAGCGGCGGGACCTGCAGCGTGATGACCTGAAGCCGGAAATAGAGGTCTTCGCGGAATTGCCCCTGGCGGATGCGCTGCTGCAAGGCGGCGTTGGTCGCCGCCAGGACGCGCACGTCGATGCGGATGTTGCGGGTGCCTCCCACGCGCATGAACTCGCGCTCTTCCAGGACGCGCAGCAGCTTGACCTGGGTCGGAAGGTCCATCTCGCCGACCTCGTCCAGGAAGATCGTCCCTCCCTCGGCCATCTCGAACTTTCCCCGCACCCGCTCGACCGCCCCCGTGAAAGCCCCCCGCTCGTGACCGAACAGCTCGCTCTCGATGAGGCTCGCGGGAATGGCGGAGCAGTTGATGGCCAGGAAAGGCCGGTGCCGGCGCGGGCTGTTGTAGTGGATCGCCTTGGCCACCAGCTCCTTCCCCACGCCGCTCTCGCCCAGGATCAGGATGGTGCTGTTGGCCGCCGCGACCTGCGTGATCCGCTGCACCACCCCCTTCATGGCGGGCGAGTTCTGCACGATGCTCGACAGCGAATAGCGCTCCGAGAGCGCCGACTGGAGGTGCGCCAGCCGATCAGCGAGGTCCTTGCGCTCCAGGATCCTGCCGACGCGGCGGCGCAGCTCGAAGGGATCGACCGGCTTCGAGAGGCAGTCCTCGGCGCCTCCCTTGAGGGCGCGCACCGCATGGACCATCTTCCCCGGCTCGACTAGGGCGAGAATCGGAATCGCCGGGGCGGCTTCGCGCAGCCGTGCGAACAGAGGGCGAGGCCCCAGCCCGGCCACGCCCAGGGCGACCACCGCGAGATCGTAGTCACGTCGTGCCAGAAGCCTCAGGGCGCGCTTCAAGGTGACGACGGCCGAGACGCGGAATCCATCCTGTCCGAGAGACCGCAGCGCCTCGGCGCCCGTGGTCTCGTCGGGGTCGAGGACCAGAATGCGCAGGGAATGCTTGTTCATTCGCTGAGGATTATGCCAGCCCCTGCCCCGGGGTCGCAAGACCAACTGCGCAATTGTGGCAGGCTTTTTCGGCATACATGGTGGGTCAAAACGGCCCATATCGATCGTGCCGAGGTTTCGTCCCATAGGTGATGATGGACCGCCACTGGATCGGTTAATTCCGTCCTGTCAACGACTTGAGAATCAAGCTCCGGCACTTCCCAAACCTTCCCCGGCGACTGGAGTTGCCTGGCCTCGCCCTTGCAGGCATATCCTGCAACCCGACTGTCCTGAGGAGGAGAGATGAAGAAAGGGATTGCGAAAGGCTCCAAGCCGGCGCCCCTCATCGTGGAATTTGCCTACGACAACACCAGCTACCAGATCGACACGCAGCGCCGCAAGGTCTATCGCAAGTGGATCGAAGTGGAAAGCGCCCGGACCTACCTCATCATGAGCGCCTGGTCCGCTCTCAACACCAAGAAGGCCATCTAGCTTTTCGAGATTTGCAGCATCCTGAACAGGATGCCGTAGAAGTGTTTTCGGCGCGGCGAACGTGTCCCGTGCCGATCCGTCCCGCTCTAAGCCGCCCCGCTCCCCTCGCCGAACACCAGTTCGGCACCCGCTTCCGAGAGGAACTTGGGCTCCGCCTTCATGACCTTGTTCCGTCCCGAGCGCTTGGCGCCGTAGAGTGCCTCGTCCGCCGCTCCCACCAGCTGTGATTGTGTCCTGCCGTCTCCGGGAAAAGTCGCGACACCACCGCTGAGCGTGACCGCGGCGATCGGATCGCCGGCTTCGTCGTGAAAGACGTGTTTGGCCAGCGCCTGCCGCACTTTTTCAGCGGCCAGCCAGGCACCCTCCTTGGGCGTCTCCGGCAGGATGACCAGGAATTCCTCTCCTCCCCAGCGCGCCGCGATGTCCCCCTCGCGCACCGTCTTCCGGACCACTTCGGCCGTTTCCTTGAGGACCAGGTCTCCCGTCAGGTGGCCGTGTGTATCGTTGAGCTTCTTGAAGTGGTCCAGATCGAAGATGAACAGTGACACCGGCTTTGTCTCGACCTCCGCCTTGTGAATCTCCTCGCCCAGCAGCTCCTGCAGGTAGCGCTTGGTGATCAGGCCGGTGAGACCGTCGGAATTCGCCTTCCTCCGCTGTCCTTCCATGAGCCGCCGGTTCATCAGCGACATGGCCCCCAGATCGGCAATCATGGAGAGCAGCCGCTTCTCGAATTTCGGATGGCGCGTGATTCCGCCCACCGAGATCACCCCCTGGAGGCTCTGGTTGTTCTCCAGCATCGGGGCGCACAGGTCTACCTTGAATCGAAAGTGTCCTGGGGCGTCGAGATTGGCGCCGCCGGTGCGCATCTCACGCACGAAGTCCTCCTGGTCCATGGTCGTCCGGCTCTGGGCGACCCAGCCGATCTTCCCCTCTCCGAAGGGAATCTCACGCGGCACGAGCGCATCTTTCGAGCTGCTCTTGGATTCCTTGAGGATCAAGCGGTCCGTGAGAACGGGATCGGTGATAAAAATCAGGATCTGGCTGGGGAGGAAAATCTTGTCGATGATGCCCAGCAGACGCCTGGGCAGGAGCGAGATGTCCATGTTGCCGTCCAGCTCGCGCGTGAAATCGGTGAGCAGCTGGAAGAACTCGGAAAAGGTCTGGTTCTCGAGCTCCAGCCGTGCCTTGATCTTCTGTGATTCGCGGAAAGTCTCCAGGTCCACGAAGGCGGTGGACTCCTGGGAAGGGCCACGCGTCCGGGAGGCTTCGCCGCGTCCCATGCGGGCCAGGAAGTAGCCGAGGACGAAGGACAACAGGGCAATGCCACCCAGCGGCCAGAGCGTGACTTCCCGGAGAATCGAAGGTGCCTCATTCATCGAAAAACCTTCCCTCGGGGTGTCTCGGCCCATGCACGCACCACACGGGCGAAAAAAGGAACCTCTCGAAGGGCAGCAAGAACGAGGCCACGGTGCCGGTTCGGGGGGCTTTCCCTCACACGGCCGGCGCCCGCACACATCCTGTTGCATCCCCTAGGGTTCACTCACCTCCGGTTCCGTCTTTGGCGCGGACGGGGTGCACCCCTGGGGATTCCGCCTGGCGGTCGGGCACAAGGCGGCCAAGTTTTGACACCCTCCGGGTGACGGTTTTTGACGCGCTTCTTCGTTGACCCTTGTCGAGGGAATCGGCTATAAAATGAATGATTCCAGAGTATCAGCGATTCGCAGGAGACGCCGCATGCCGTTGCCGGATACCACCCTAGAGAACGCCAGGGCCGCTCTGATCGAGGTCGGCAGAAAAGCCCGGGCCTTCGTCTCGATGCCGGTGGTGGAAGGCGTGACTCCCCGCATCCTCCTAGATCCCGCCCGCTCCGCGGCGCAGGAAGCCGCCGAAGGGCTGCCCCGCCGCCACGGCACCTTCCGCCTGGACGAGATCGGGCTGCCTCTGCTGGATCACGTGGTGCTCTACGGCGATGCCTGCTTCGAGGGAATCCTCATCAAGCACGGACGCGTCTTCCTGCTGCGGGAGCACCTGGACCGTCTCTGGCGGTCGGCCGCGGAACTCGGCATCGCGGTTCCCTACTCGCGCGAGGCGCTGGCGCTGCATCTGCTGGAGACGATCCGCCAGGTGCCGTTCGAGCCTCAGGACAATTCCTACATCAGGCTGGTGGTGAGCCGCGGACCCGGAGATCTCGGGATAAACCCCAAGAAGTGCATCGGCTCCTCCCTCTTTGCCCTGGTTTCCACGATCAGGCTCTATCCGCGGGAGGCCTACGAGCGCGGAATCACGCTGGGAATCGCCCGCGTGATCCGCCGGCCGGGAGCGAACATCCTCGACCCGCGTATCAAGAGCAACAACTACCTGAACAACGTCCTGGCTCTCAGGGAAGGCTGCAATGGCGACGAGCATGTCGAGTGCATCATGCTCAACGAGGCGGGCTTCGTGGCGGAGGCCACCGTCGACAACATTTTCGTGGTCCTCAAGGAAAAGGGGTGGGAAAAAGACCCCGCCCGAGTGCGGGTGGTTACTCCGGCGGAAGCTTACTGCCTGAACGGGATCACCCGAATGACCATCCTGCGACTGGCCCGCGAGATGGGCTTCACGACCGAGGAGTCGCCCATCCTCCTGCCGCTCGATCTGGTCGGAGAGAATCGTGAGGTCTTCATGACCGGGACCGGCGCTTTCGTCATGCCGATCGTTGGAGTCGGCGGCCACCGCGTCGGGGACGGCAAGCCCGGCAAAGTCACCCGGGACCTCCTGGCCCGGATCACCGAGACGATGGCGGAGCCGGGCTTCGGCCTCGAAGTCGGAGCGGACGCCGCCGAGGTCCGGCGCTATCTGACTGCGTGAGTCGCCTGCGGCGGAACCACGCTCCGTGCTTTTCCCCCCTGCTTCTAATCCTCTTTCTGGCCCCTGCGAATCCGGTTTTCTCGTCCCCGCGCGAGCTGCGCGATGATGTCGGCCGGCGCGTCCGCCTGGACGGTACTGTCCGGCGCATCGTATCGCTCGCGCCGAGCGTGACGGAGACGCTGTTCGCTTTGGGATCGGGAGAGCGGGTGGTAGGCGTCACCGACTTGTGCGACGATCCGCCGGCTGCCCGCTCACTGCCCAAGGTGGGAGGGATGGTCAATCCCGACTGGGAAGCGATCGTCAGGCTCCGGCCCGACCTCCTGATTGCCAGCACCTCGGGCAACGACGCGGCCACGGTCTCCCGGGCCGAGAAGCTGGGACTCGCACTCTACTTTACCGACGCTCCCGATCTGGATCATCTCCTGGCGTCGGTCAGGCGGCTCGGCTCCACGCTGGGAATCGCCGAGCGGGGCGCGGCGCTGAGCGCCTCCCTGGAGTCGAGACTGAAGAAGCTGGAAACCGCGACGCACAGACAGGCCAGGCCGCGGGTCTTGTTCCTGGTCTGGGTGGATCCTCCTGTCGTGCCGGGTTCGAAGACCTTCCTGGACGACGCGCTGCGGCGGGCGGGTCTCGAATCGGTGACCGCCGATGCTCCCGCGGGATGGCCCACGTTCGACCTGGAGGCGATCCTGCTGCGGCGGCCGGACTGGATTCTGGCAGCGAGACACAATGCTGCGGCGCTTGCCTCACTGAAAGACAAGCCCGGATGGAAGGAGCTGGAGGCGGTGAAGCGTGGGCGTATCCTCTCCGTCAGCGAGACGATCGAGCGACCCTCGCCGCACGTCGTGGACGCGATGGAGGAGCTGCACCGGGAGATGGCCAGCGCGGCCGTGACAGGAGGACCACCCAGGTGATCGGAACATCAACAAATCGGGCCAGGCAGGATGACACTTGCCGGGCATCAATAATCGGGCCGCGCAGGTGACCCCGCGCGGCCCTTTGGGGGGATTGCCCGCCGACCTTCCCATCCGTCATCAAGGGCGGCGGGGCAGGGGCTTTCGCCCCCCTCCACGCTCGAAGTATTCGACCAACGCGGACGCGGATCAATGCTTGAGATCCCCTGCCGCTTCATCCATGCAGCACCCGGAGGGCGGAGCTTCCCCATCGGAAGCGGCCGCGTGAGCACCCATGTCGGTCACGAATCCCCCTGAGCCCGCCATCCCCTCCTCGAGCTTCCGCGCGTTCTCTCTGAGCGCCGAAACGCTCGCCGCTCTCGATGCCATGGGGTACCAGGGACCCACCGAGGTCCAGGCGCGCGCTCTGCCGATCGCCTTGTCGGGCCGCGATCTGATCGTCCAGTCCCGAACTGGCACGGGCAAGACGGCGGCCTTCGGGATCCGTATCGCCGAAGCGGCCGACCCCTCCGATCTTTCGGTGCAGGCCCTCGTCCTGACTCCAGCCCGCGAGCTCACCTTGCAGGTGCACAAGGAGCTGGCACGCATCGGCGAGGGCCGGGCGGTGAAGTGCGTGCCAGTCTACGGCGGGCGCCCCATCGAGCGGCAGATTGAGGAGCTGCGGCGCGGCGCCCAGAGCGTCGTGGGTACCCCCGGGAGGATCCTGGACCACCTGCGCCGCGGCACGCTGCACTTCGAGCGGCTGCGGATCCTGGTGCTGGACGAGGCCGATCTGATGCTGGATATGGGGTTCGAGAAGGAGATGCGCCAGATCCTCGATCACCTCCCCTCCGATCGCCAGACGCTGCTCTTCTCCGCCACCATTCCCCGCGCCATCGAGGCGATCGCGCAGCGCTATCTGAAAAACCCGGAAAAGCTCCTCCTCAGCGAGGACTTCGTCTACGTGAAGGAAGTGGCGCACGAGTACTACATCACCAACCGCATGCAGAAAGAGAGGAATCTCTACAATCTGCTGGAGCGGGAGGATCCCGCCTCCTCCATGATCTTCTGCAACACCCGGGAGGAGACCCGCCAGGTGGCCAACTACCTGGCGCGCAAGGGACTCCCGGTGGCGATGCTGTCGAGCGATCTCAGCCAGGCGCGCCGTGAGAAGGTCATGGGCCGCTTCCGCCGCGGCGAGCTGAGGCATCTCGTCGCGACCGACGTGGCGGCCCGGGGCATCGATATCGAAGGTCTTTCCCACGTCTTCATCTTCTCGGCCCCCAGCTCGCCCGATCAATACGTGCACCGGGCCGGACGGACCGGGCGCATCGGCCGATCCGGAAAGGCGATCTCATTGGTGGCCGCGCAGGACCTGGTCAACTTCAACAAGCTCGTCCGGGTCAACAGCCTGGAAGCGATCGAGCGCGACCTCCCCACCGAGCCGGAAGTGGCTGCCAGGAAATCGGAGCACCTGCTCTCGCGGCTGCGGGAGTCCGCCCTCGCGACCGCCCCCGAGGAGCTCATGGAGCTGGAGCCGGTGGCGCGTCACATCGCAGGCGAGGCGGACCGCGATACCCTGCTGGCCATGCTGCTGCAGGAGCATTTCAGCCGACCGCCGATCGATCTCGACACACTGCCCGAGGAAACGGCGGTGGAACCGCCACGATCGTCGGCTCAGGAAGAGGGTTCGGGGGAGGCGCACAAGAGGCGCCGCAGGCGGAGGCGCCGCCGCTGAGCGCGGCGGCTCAGTGGACGGAGCTCACTCTCTCGTTGGGGTCATCCCGATCCAGCAGCGCCCGCCGTCCCGCGAAGCCGTCGGGAATGCGGTGCCAGTGACCGACCCGGGTCTCACCCGATTTCCAGCACAGGAAAACGATCTCGTTGCCGAGCAGGCAGGGAAAATCGACGAGGCCGGCCTCCGGGCCGTTCACGATGCAGCCGTGCTGCTGGATGGCCTGAATCGTCCCGTTGATTTCCTGCAGGAGGCGGGGCGCCACGCCCCGAGTCTCGAGATGCTGCGCGAACGCCTTGTCGCCGGACGGCAGCCCCGACTCGCGGGCCGCGGTTTCAATCTCCTCGCGAATCCCCGCGAAGGCCAGGAGCATCTGATCCACCAGCGGACGAATCTTCTCGATGACGTCCTGGGCTTCCTTGACGGTAAAGAGCTTCGTCTCGCGAGACTCTGAGGTCATGCCGGTTCCTCCGCACTGCGAGTCTAAGCGAGAGAGCGGCCCCATTCAACCCGCCCCGGTCATCGTGGCGCGCACTTCCGGCCCGGCAAAGGCGGCCTGCGCTTCCCTGGCGGCGTCCTTCGGCCTTACCACCGCCGCCGTCACGGCCGCCTGGACGCGCCACCTGCCACCGGCGGAGATCCTGCGCGCCTCTCCCGCGATCTTCTTGGTCCTCGCGGCCTTCCTGGCGCTCACCTCGAGCCGGGTGCGGGCGTCGCTCTCAGAGTGGATCGGATCTTCTCGGTGGCGAGCCATCCTCTCGGCCCAGGCCATCATCCTGCCTTATCTTTGCTATGCGACTGCTCTCCACCGATTTGCGGCCACGGATTTTCTTGCCCTGCTCGCTTACGTCAATTTCCCGCTTCTCGTTCTCCTGTGGGAGCGGGGGCACGGGCCTTCCTTCTGGCTCGATGCCCTCGCCCTTCTGGCAATCTGGCTGCCCTTGGAGCTGAGCTGGCTGCCTGCCCTCTGGAGCTGGCCGCCCGGCCAGCCGGGGCGCTACCTGCACGGCTTTCTCGGCGCGCTCGTCGCTCTGGTCGGCTTCGAGCTGATCCGCGGCCTGCACGGCATCGGCTTCACGCTGCACTGCCGGGCGCACGACGTTCGAATCGCCGCCGCGGCCTCCGCCGCCTTCCTGCCGACTGGCCTCCTGTTGGGAATGCTCATCGGGTTCCTGGGACGCTTCGAGTGGCCATCTTCTCTTCCTGCGGCGGCGCTGCGTATTACCGGGATATTCCTGGTCACCGCCCTTCCGGAAGAGCTCCTCTTTCGGGGACTCTTGCAGAACCTGCTGCGCACCTGGACCGGCCGGCCCTGGCTCTCGCTGGTGCTCGCGTCGCTCTGCTTCGGGGCGGCCCACGCCAACGTCGGCGCCGTTCCCGATTGGCGACTGCCGGTCTTGGCCACCCTCGCGGGGCTCGCCTACGGTTGGGCCTACGAGACGGGAAGGACGCTGATGGCACCCGCGCTCACTCACACCCTTGTCAATGCGGTCTGGCTGCTGTTGTTCAGGCGCTGAGGGGGGGTTGCCCGGTCCCGATGGCCGGGTATAATCGCCCATCGCCCGGAAAACGGATGCGGAGACGATGAACCGCCGAGTCATCATCAATGCCGACGAGATGGGGATTGACGAGCCGAGGAGCCGCGGCATCCTCGAGGCGTACGATAAAGGCGTCGTTACCAGCGCGTCGGTCCTCGCCAACAGCCCGCACCTCGAGCTTCTCGCCTCGCTGATCAAAGAGAAGCCAGGGCTGGGCGTCGGCGTCCACCTCAATCTCACCGAAGGCTCGCCCATTCTCTCGCACCCGCGCACTCTCGCGGATCGCCAGGGCCGCTTCTTCGAGAAGGTCGAAGCGCGCCGCCGGCTCATGGAAGGCAGGCTCGACGCGGAGGAGATCCGCTCGGAATTCGACCTGCAGGTCCGCCGCGTCCGGGACAACGGCATCGAGCCGACCCACCTCGATTCCCTGCACCATATTCATCTCTATCCGGGCGTGATGGCGGCGGTCTGCTGGGTGGCGCGGCGGCACGGGATCGACAAGGTCCGCCTCCCCCGCGAACCGGTCCCGGCCCCCGGATCGGTGCCTCCGCAAGTCTACTGGGAGCTGGTCCGTACCCAGGGGCTGGTGGGGCGCTCTGCGGAGATCCTGTTCGGGGAGAAGCTGCGAACCTCCGACCATTTCCGCGGGATTGGCTTTTCCGGCGGGATGCACTTCGACCGGTTCCTGGATGTCCTGGCCAAACTTCCGGAAGGAACCACCGAGATCATGGTGCGCCCGGGCCACAAGGACGCGGGCCACCGCGGCTTCGTCTCCGAGGATCGGGAGCGCGAGCTGCGCGTTCTCACCGATCCCCAGATCCGCTCCGCCATCTCCCAATACGGCATCGAGCTGATCAGCTACAAGGACCTCTAAGCGTCAGGTAGGATCCGACTCGTCGTCGGTGAAGATCTGCCACCAGTGCCGGTTCTCGTGCTCCTGGCAGCGCTCCACCGGCTCGGTCCCCTCGATGAAGATCTCCTCGACCTTCTCGGGGCACTTCCAGGTCGCGACCTGACCGGTCTGTGGATCGACCGTCTCCCTCAGAATTCCGTCGGGGACCGGGAACTCCTCGCTGGATACTTTTCCCGAGCCCATCATCAAGTCGACCCAGATCGGCAGCGCGGCCTGCGCGCCGGTCAGCCCCAGGATGCGGTTGTCGTCGTAGCCCACCCAGACCAGCGCGAGCGTCGTCGGGGTGTAGCCGACGAACCAGGCGTCGCGTAGATCGTCTGTGGTGCCGGTCTTCCCCGCCGCGACTCCGGTGAACCCGAGCTCCGCCGCCGAAGCCGCAGTCCCCTCTCGGAGCACCCCCTCGAGCAAATTGGTCAGCAGGTAGGTGGCCTGCGGCGAAATCACCCGAGTGGGCGCCTGATTCTCGGATTCCACCGTCCTGCCCTTGCGGTCGGTCAGCGCCAGCACGGCACGCAGCGGCGTGCGCACCCCTCCCGAGGCGAGGGTAACATAGGCCGTCGCCATCTCCAGCGGCGTGACCTCGGCCGTTCCCAGCGCCAGGGAAGGAACCTTGGGGAGCGGGCTGGCGATGCCGCAGCGCCGCGCCGCCGTGATGACATGATCCAGGCCTACTGTCTCGGCCGCCCGGATGGTCGCCACGTTGATCGATTGCTCCAGCGCGCGGCGGACGGGGATCGTCCCGTGGAACTCATGATCGTAGTTCTGCGGAGTGTAGCGCTTCCCTCCCGACATCAGCTCCAGCGGAGAATCGTCCAGCGGCGTGGCGACGGTGAACGAAAAACCGGGGTCGTACTGGGCCCGATCGAATCCCGCCAGGTAGACGAACGGCTTGAACAAGGAGCCCGGCTGACGATGCGCCTGGTAGGTGCGGTTGAACTGGCTGACGCGGTAATCGCGCCCGCCCACCAGCGCCAGGATCGATCCATCGGACACGCGCAGGACGACCACCGCGCCCTGGAGCAGCCCCCGCGGGTTCTTGCGCAGCACCGGATAGCTCTTCTCGAGACGGTCCAGCCCGGAGCCCAGGGCGGCTTCCGCCTCCTCCTGGAGATCGGGATCCACGGTGCTGAAGATGCGCAACCCCGCGCCGGCGGGAGGCGCATCCGGAAAGGCGCGGCGCACCTCCTCCTCCAGAAAGTCGACCAGGTAGGGCGCGCGGTAATTGAGAGGCCTTTGCTGCGTCACGCCTAATCCGGTCCCGCGGGCGGCCCGAAAGGCCGGATCCTCCAGGTCGCCGGTCTCGACCATCGACTTGAGAACGCGGTTGCGCCGCGACAGCGCGGCGGCCGGGTTGCGGTATGGATTGTAGAGGCCGGGGCTGCTGATCATCCCCGCCAGCAGCGCCGACTCGCTGACGGTGAGCTCGGCCGGGTTCTTGCGGAAGTAGAAGCGTGCCGCTTCCCCCATGCCGCTGATGGCGACCGGGCCGCGCTGGCCCATGTAGACCTCGTTGAGGTAGGCCTCCAGGATCTGGTCCTTCGTATAACGCGCCTCCAGCATCACCGCCGCGGCGGTCTCGAGGATTTTCCGCACTAGGTCGCGCTTGCGGTTGGCGTAGAGGTTCTTGGCCAGCTGCTGGGTGATGGTGCTGCCTCCCTGCATGGCCCTGCGGTGGGCCAGGTCGACGTACGCGGCCCTCGCGATTCCGCGAACATCCACTCCCGGATGCCGGTAGAAGCTGCGGTCCTCGACCGAAATCACGGCGCGCCTCAGCTCCGGCGGGAAGCTCTTGAGCGGGGTCCAGGTGCGCTCCTCCTGAACCTCCTGGTAAAAGGTGGCGATCAGCTCGGGCTCCAGCCGCACCTTCTCCAGATGCCTGCCGCTGTCCATGCTGGTAATCCGCCGGATCCGGTTGCCGCGCAGCTGAATCCGCACGCGGTCACCGGCGAACTTCTCGTCCGGGTAGTCGAACGGCCGCAAGGCAATGCGGATTTCCCGCCCGACGATGAGGTATTCCCCGGGCTTGGCGGGACCGGCGTTCACCTTGCGGTAGCCGAGTCGGCCGAGACGGGTCAGCAGGCCGTAGGTCGAGATCTCGTGCCCTTCGGCGAGGGTCAGGCTGCTGGAGTAGAGCCGCGAGGGAAAGTCTTCCTGGCGCGCTTCGAAGCGGCGCGTGACATCCAGATAGACGAGGACCAGGGTGGCGAGAACCACCGCCAGGAAGGAGAGCAGGAGACGCCGGAGGATCCGGCGGCCGCCGGACGAAGTCCTGCGCGCCCGCCTCGGGCTCCCTCCGCCGTCGGGCTTCTCGCTCACCGCGAGCGCTCCCGGACGTCAAGCGCAGGCCGGCCGGCGCGGTCTCGGCGCGCGAATCCCGGACAGATCCTCCCGCCAGGCGGGTCGCATTCCCCCGCCGCGTGTCGATTTCGTAAAACGCTTGCCAACCTGCTGGGGGATTTCATATTAGCTCCCGGATGGCTCTATCCCTTCGATGCCGCGATGGAGGTTCTCTCATGAAGATACCCCGCATGGTGCTGCTGAACGCCGCGCTGCTGACCCTCGGGCTTGCCATAGCGGCGGCCTCTCCGCAGCCGGGCAAGCCGGTCGCGGCGGCCTCCGCGCCGAGGTTCCACAAGATCACGGTGGTCGCCGTGGAAGGGAAAATCACTCCCGACGTGATTCGCGTCCGGCGCGGCGATCTGGTACGCCTGACCTTTCTTCCCCGGGACGGAACGTACGGCGTGAGCATCCCGGTGCTCAAGCTCAAGGGAAAAGCCACCCCCGATCGGCCCGTCACCTTCGAGTTCGCGGCCAGCTCCGAAGGGGAATACGAGATGCGCTGCACCAAGACGTGGAGCGTCAAGCACTGGTCCGAGAACGGCAAGATCGTGGTGGAGTAGGCTCACTTTTTCTTCTTTGCCTCCTTGACCGCGGCCTTCACCATCTCCGCGACCTCCACCACGCGGCCGGCGATCACGACGCGGTCGACGCTGCGCAGGACGCGCAGGTCTTCCAGCGGATCGCCGCGCACCAGGAGAAGGTCGGCGCGCTTTCCCGGCTCGACGCTGCCGGAGAGATCCTCGATGCCCAGCAGCCGGGCGTTTCCGGAGGTGGCGATCCGAAGCGTCTCCATGGGCGGGATTCCCGACTCAGCCAGCAGCTCGATCTCCGTATGCAGATTGCCGTGAAAGGTCAGCCCGTTCCCCGCATCGGTCCCCGCGCCGATCGTCACCCCTGCCTGGTATAGCCGCAGCACTTCTTCCTGGAAAAGCTTCATCCGCTTCTTGCCCGCCTCGGCGATCGCCTGCCGCCTGGAATTAATCGAGAAGTCCTTAAGGTTGGCCGCGAGGGTATTCCGCTGCATCGGTGTGAGCCGGATCAGCAGCGACGGATCCTCGGTAAGGTATCCGAGCGTCGGCCCGTAATCATCCCCGGCTTCTACCGACAGGGTCGGCACGATCGTGATCTTTCCGGCCAGGATCTCGGGGAGCAGTCCGGAGCTGGTGTAGGACACGTCGGGCAATCCCAGCGGATCGAAGGTCCCCGGCATATGCTCCAGGCTGTCGACTCCGGCATCGACCGCGGCCTTGAGATCGTCGGCGGTCGCTCCCGCGACGTGCGCCGCCACTTTCAGGCCCTTGAGGTGCGCCTCCTCGACGATGGCTTTGGCGACGCCGGCATCCATCGGCGGGATGTGGGCATTGCCGAGCTGCCGGCTGGTCACGGCAATCTTCACGACTCCCGCGCCCTCCTGCACCAGCTCATCGACGCGATCGCGCGCCTGGTCGAGGGAAGCCACCGGCACCGAATAGGGAAATCCATAGCCTTCCGGTGCGGAAAGGATGGGCCCGGAGTAAATCAGGCGAGCCCCTTCCCTGGGATCCTGGCGGACCCGCTCGGTCAAGCTCTTCCCCATCGCGACCGGCATGTGCAGGTCCCGGACCTGGGTCACCCCTCCGAGGAGCTCGGACTGCAGGTTTTGCTCGAACAGGTCCAGGCCGTGCGCCTGGCGCCTCAGGAAGGTGTAGCCGATGACGCCGCTGATTCCGAGGTGGACGTGGGCGTCGATGAGCCCCGGGAGAATGGTCCGATCCCCGGCGCGCAGCACGGCCGCGTTGCGAGGCTTCTTGAAGCTGTGAGCGGGGCCAACCTGAAGGATGCGGTCCCCTTCCACCAGAACCCAGGCGTGCCTCAGCGGGGGGGCCCCGGTGCCATCTATCAGGGTCCCTCCCTTGATGAGGAGCGGCCCTGGTGCGGCGGGCGGATTCGAAGCCAGTGAGGGAAGGGAGACAAGTAGAAGACTCGCGAGCCCCGCCAGGCAGAAGAAGGCTGCTCGGAGCCGCAACCGGATGACGGGACGGCGCGGCAGGCCAGGAGGCATCAACGCGCGTTGTAGGAGGCCGTAACAACGGTGTGAATGCCGCCCCGCACGAGAAAATCGCCGGTCACCTGCATGTTCTTCGGCCGGCACGCCTGGACGAGATCGTCCAGGATTTGGTTCGTGACCGCTTCGTGGAAGGCCCCTTCATTGCGATAGGACCAGAGATAGAGCTTGAGCGATTTCAGCTCGACACAAAGCTCCCCGGGGGTATAGCGGATTCGGATGGTTGCGAAATCGGGCTGGCCGGTCCGGGGGCACAAGCAGGTGAACTCAGGGCATTCGAAGCTTATCTCGTAGTCCCTGCCGGTACGCGGATTGGGAAAGACTTCGAGCGAGCGGGAAGGCTGACTGGTCAAGGATGGCTCCCTGTGGCGGCCAGCATTATACGGTTCTCCGGACATGGTTCTCCAGCAGATTCAGCACCTTGGCAATAGGCCGTTGGTCCCGCCGCTTCGCAGCTTCAATCGCGCGCTTCCCTCCTTTCGCTCGCCCCCATACTCGAATGCTATGGCAAGACAACATTATAAACATTGTAATATCAATAGTTTAAATATATTGATATTTTTGCATCATATCATTTGACAATGACTCACTCATACTTTATATTTGTCACCGCCAATGGGGCAAACCTCAAGGAGGAAGAAGATGGCTCTCGTGAGATTCCAGCCTTTCGCAGACGACTTCCAGGCTCTCCAGGAAAGAATCAATCGGATCTTCAAGGACACGGCCTCCTCCCGCGAGGGAGATGAAGCGATGGGTGCCTGGGCCCCTTCCTGCGATATATACGAGGAAGGAGACAACATCATCGTGAAGGCCGAGCTTCCGGGGGTGGAGAAGAGCGACATCGACGTGCAGGTCGAGAATAATGTCCTCAGCCTCCGCGGCGAGCGCAAGCGCGACAAGGAAGTGAAATCGGAGAACCTCTACCGCACCGAGAGATTCTACGGTTCCTTCAGCCGCTACTTCACACTTCCAGTCACGGTGGACACCGAGAAGATCCAGGCCGAGTACAAGGACGGCGTCCTTCGGGTCACGCTGCCGAAGGTAGAGGCGGCCAAGCCTCGCCGGATCAAGGTCCTCACGAACTGAGCGGACGGAATTTCAAGATCAGCCCCGCGGCGTCGCCCGCGGGGCTTTTTTTTCAGGCCGACTCGGGCTGCGGGTGGATTGCCCGCGAATCGTTCAGGCGCAGGATGGCCGGCAGCGCCGCAATCGCCACCGCCGCGCTGAGCAGGAACAGGACCTGCGCTCCGAGCGGGTCATAGAGCCTTCCGGCCGCAATCAGCCCCAGCGTTCCGCCCAGACCATAGGTCAACCCGATGTACAGGCTCTGGGCGCTCGCCTGGAGATGGGCCGGGAAGAGCCGCCGCGCCATTTGCACCGCCGTGATGTGGAACACGCCGTAGGTCAGGGCATGCAGCCCCTGCGACAGCGCCACCACGACGAGATCGGTGGTGATTCCCAGAACGAGCCAGCGCAACGCGGCTGCCGCGAATGCCAGCAGCATCAAGCGCCGCCCTCCGGCTCGCTGCAGCCACCGATCGGCGAAATACATCGCCGGGATCTCGCTGAACTGCGGGAGCGCCAGCATGACCCCGATGGCTTTCTTGCTGACTCCCGACTCGGAGAGATGGATGCCGAAAAAGCCGATGTAGGCCGAATGGCTGACCTCCATCAGGGTGCAGGCAAGAAGAAAAAGCAGGACGTCGCTGCGGCGCAGCTGGTCCCAGACGCCGCGCGCCGCGTGCCGTGCGGCCGGCGCGCTTCCCGCGGGAAGCGCCAGCGCGCTGGCCAGCTGGAGGGAGCTGGCCGCCACGAAGGCGATGACGAAGGTCCGCATCGATGTCAAATCGAGCAGCGCCCCCAGCACCAGCGTCGCCAGCATGTACCCGACCGAGCCCCAGGCGCGGACCCGCCCGTAGGCGAACCCTCCCCGCGCGGCCTCCTCCAGGGTGAGCGTCTCGCTCAGCGCCAGGATGGGAGCATGGAAGAAGGAATAGGCCAGCAGGGCGAAGGCGACCGGCAGGAACGTCTCGGCCTTGAAGAGCGCGGAGAAGGCCGCGATGCTCAGCGCCGTGGTGAGCAGGATGAAGCTGCGCCGGTGACCCGAGCGATCGGCGAGGGCTCCCCAGACAGGCGGGAAGAGAATCTTGCTGAGCGGGGTCAGCGCCGCCAGCAGGCCGACCTGCAGCGAGGTGAACCCGAGTCCGCGCGAGTAGATCCCAAGATAAGGGACGTAGATGCCGGCGGCGGCGAACAGCGCGAAGTAATAAAGTCCCAGCAGGAAAGGGACCCGCGCCTTCACCTCAGGCGGTCTCGAGCCTGTCGGCGCCCGCGTAGACCTGCATCGAACCTTCCCTTAGAAAGCCGACCAGCAGCATTCCCGCTTCGCGGGCCAGATCAATCGCCAGGCTCGAAGCTCCCGATATCCCGGCAAGGGCGGGAACTCCCGCCATCCACGCCTTCTGGGTGAGCTCGAAAGACACTCGTCCGCTCACCAGCAACAGTCGGCCTTCGAGCGGCAGGCGATCTTCCAGGAAAGCGGAGCCGATGATCTTGTCCACGGCGTTGTGCCGGCCGATGTCCTCCATGATCTCCGTGAGCTCGCCTTGCGGCGTGAACAGCGCCGCCGCGTGCAGCGCACCGGTTTCATGGAAGACCGCCTGCGCGGCGCGCAAACTTTGCGGCAGCCGCGCCAGGATCGCGGCCGCGAAACGCGAGGAATCCTTCAGGGGCGACACCACCTGCCGCACCGCTTCCAGACTGGCACGGCCGCAGATTCCGCAGGAGGAAGAAACATAGAACTGCCGCTGCCAGCCTTCGGCCGGCAGCGCGGCGCCGGCCGCCGACAGGACATCGACGACATTCTGCTCCCCAGACACCGCATCCGCCTCCGTGCAGTAGGCAATCGAGGCCAATTGCTCGGGGCGCCGCAGGATTCCTTCGGTGTGCAGAAAGCCGGCCGCCAGGAGGAAATCGTGGCCGGGTGTCCTCATGGTCACGGCCACGGGAGATCCGTTCAGCCGGATCTCGAGCGGCTCTTCGACCACCACCCGATCCTCCGCGGCGCAACTCTTCCCGGCTTCCCAGCGCAGCGAGTCGATTCGTCTCGTCGGTTGCAAGGCTGCCTCGAAACCCGTGGCCTTATCCGCCGCAGAGCATAGCATGCAGGGCCGGCGCGGCTGGCGCCGATTCAGCGACCCAGGATGGCGCTCCAGAAACTTCCGCTTCGATCGAAATGCAGGTAAGCGAGCGGGTGGGCGGCATCCAGCCGGCGAAGGTTTTCCAGGATCCGGCCGTCACGCTCGATTTGGTCGACCACGAAAGGGGCCGAGGCAAGGAGAATCGTCACGGCGCTGCCGGGCGGCACCGGCTCGCGGCGGTTGTCCGCGGATTTCAGGATCCGGAACATTCCCGCGATGGGAAACTCGCCCTGGATCTTCCTCCCGCCGGTGTAAGTTCCCCTGAAGGGCGTGCCGGCAATCATGAAGCGGTCGTCGTGGAAGCGCACCAGCGACAGATCGTCGCTGAGCACCTCGCCCTGGCGGGAGGTCGCGGCCAGCGTCGACTTCCCGCTTCCCGAGGCACCCATGAACAGGTACCCCTTCCCTTCAAGGACCAGGCTGGCGGCATGAAGCAGCGCGCCCCCCTCGCGCAGGGCGCGCCAGGCGGTGACGACCCGGAGGTAATTCTCCACGCACCAGGCCGATCTCTCGTACTCGGCGCGCGCCAGGGCGACGGCGCCGCGGCGCTCCTCGAACGCGGCCCATCCGGCGAATCCGAACGATTGCACCAGCAGGCAAGGCCCGTCCCAGGCCAGGGAGAGAGGGTGTCCCGTTCCAACGGGCGCTTCATCCGGCCGGACGAAGTGCTCTTTTTCGGCATCCAGGAGGACCACCTCGAAAGTCTCCTCCTGCCGTGTCGTAAGAAATCCGGCGTAGCGCTCCTTCAAAATCGCCGCCCGCTCTTTGTCCGCTCCTTCCAACCGAAAGGCGAGCCCGCCGATGTCGACCACGAGCGGCTCAGCCTGTCCCAGGGGCATCAGCGTCTTGAAAAAATCGAGGGGTGGAGGGGGGAAGCGATTCAGGTCCAAAGCGGCCGCTCCTGAAGCATCAAGGTCTCGTGACGATCGAATCGACCGGGACGGCCCGCACGATGTAGCGCCGCGGAGCCGGGCCGACGTAGTGGAACGGGTAGCAGGTCACCAGGGTCAGTACTTCCCGGTCGCCCCGGGAGAGGACCGAGGTCTCCGTCGGCCGGACGATCCGGGTCCATTCCACCCGGTACTCCCGGCTCGTTCCCCCGGCATCCATCTCGATCCGATCGCCCACCTCCAGGGCGGCGAGACG
>DASTZC010000269.1 GCA_035764505.1 Candidatus Polarisedimenticolia bacterium | reverse complement strand
ATCTGCGCCCCCCCCCACCGGCGGGACGTTGCCTTCGACCGGACCCGCCCCTATCCCCCGGACCCGGGCGCCGTCCCCTGCCTTCACCGCGCGGCGGCTTCTTCAAGGTCTTTGCCACTCGTCGAGCAGAGATCGCGCCGAAGACTGCGCCGGGTCGAGCTGCAGCGACCGCTTGAGCGAGACAATCGCTTCCCGCTTGCGGCGTTGCTGGTAGTAAGCCATCGCGAGGGCGTTGTACAGCGCCGGAGAGGACAGCCCCAGCTTCTCCCCTTCTTCCAGCACGGCCACGGATTCGTCATTCTTCCCCGCCAGGCTCAGCGCCGCGCCCAGTCCGACGCGCCCCTCGGTGCTGCGCGGATCCTCGTCAATCGCCTTGCGGAACAGCGGAATCGCTTCCTGGAAGCGGCGCGTGCGCGCCAGGAGGTTTCCCAGGTTCACGAGCGACCCGACGTGCGCCGGATCCTTCTCGAGCGCGCGCCGGTAGGCGCTCTCCGCCTCCTTCGGACGGCCGGCCTGATCGAGGGCCAGAGCGTAATAGCTCGCATGGAAAGCCGAATCCGGGTTCTGCTTCCGGAGGGACTCCATCCAGGAGACCAATCGCTCGGGACTTCCCTGCTTGCGATACAGATCGAACAGTCGCTTCACCGGCTCCTGCGCCGCGGGATCGAGGCGCAGGGCCTGGCGGAAGGCCGCTTCGGCGCCCGCGGGGTCCCCGCCCGCCGCCTTGAGGATGCCGAAGGCGGAATGCAGGTCGCTCTCGTTGCCCCGTTGCGCCAGGAAAGTGGAGAGATCGGACAACCCCTCCCCCGCCTTGCCGGCGGAGACGTAGAGATTGGCGAGCAGGAGATAGATCCCGGGCTGCCGATCGGGACTGTCGGTGGAGATTGCCTGGCGTGCCGGGGGAATCGCCTCCTCGAAGCGTCCCTGCCGCTGGTACGCCTCCGCGAGATAGACCAGCGCCGGGAGATAGCCCGGGACGATACGCAGCGCTTCCTTCGCTTCCTTCTCCGCCTCGGCGGTGCGCCCGCGCTGCAGGTAGATGCCGGCCAGGTTGGCATGCGCGAACGCGGTATCGGTCGGCTCCTGGCCTCCCTTGCCTGAGCCGATGTAGCCCAGGGAGCGGAGGTTTTCTTCCATCGCCTCCTGCGCCTGCGCGGAGGCCGGATCGGCGGCCGCCACCGGTGATGCCGCCTTCGGGCTGATCCGCGTCTCATAGGTCGATACCGGCTGGCGCGGGCGGGAGAGCGCAAACTCCGAGGCGTAGAGATCCTCGCGCACCACTCCGGGCATGTCCTGCGCCGTGGGCAGCCCTTCGGCCGACAGGACCAGGGGCGCCACCTCCAGCAACGAGAAGGCCTTCTTCTCTCCCGGCGCCACCATCGGACCTTTGGCCAGGAAGATCCCTTCCCGCCGGTGCCAGCGTGCCGGCTGGCCTTCGATATCGGGCGGGTGGTCGCGCGGGCGCGCATCGCCGTTCTTGAAGCCGTGATCCGAGAGCACCAGGACGAGACTGGAGGGATCGAGGCGCGAGAGGAGCTCGCCCAGCTGGTGATCCTGGTACTCGTAGTAGGCGTCGACCACCCCGCGGAATCGCCGGTAATCCGCTTCGCTCACCATCGCCATCTTCGGGTCGGCGAAATGCGCGAAGCGATGGCTGACTTCGTCGATCCCCTGGTAGTAGATGGCGAAGAAATCGGGCTGGCGGCTATCCAAAAGGTCGAGGGCGATGGCCTGGTAGGTCCTGCTCGCCGCCAGGATGCGCGTCAGGTGCAGCACCGGATCCCGGGCGCGCAGCGCCGCGTCGGCGGCGGCGCGCTTTCTGAGATCGGCCAGCTGTCGAGCGGAAATCTCCAGGAAGGGCGCCAGGTCCTGGGCCGAGATGCTCTCGGCACCGACCTTGAGCCGGGCGGCCCGGCTGGAGTATTCGGGAGGGCTGACGGCCCCCGCCGGCGGCGGCGCACCGTCTGCGGAAAACAGCGAATAGGCGACCCGGTCGGAGATCATCGTGCCGTTGATGGTCTCCGCGGGCCAGGTGGCCCACCAGGCCACCACGTCGCAGGAAAGTCCCGACCCCGAGAGAATTCCCCACAAAGCCTGCACGCGCCTCGAGGCGGCGCCCACCGGGACCCGCTTGCCGCTCTCCGGATCGCGCATCATGAAGTCGACCACGCCATGCTCCTCGGGCAGCTTGCCCGTGGCGGCGCTGGTCCACAGCAGCGGAGAAAGCATCGGATCCATGGAGCGCATCTCGGCCCAGGCACCTTCCTTTTTCAGGCTCGCCAGGTGCGGCAGCTTGCCGCGCTCCATCAACGGGGAGATGAGCTGCCAATCGGCGCCGTCGAGACCTATCAGGGCCACCCGGACCCGGGGTCCCGGCGCGGGGGGAGCGGGTGTGCGGGCCGCCGGCTGCGCTCCGCCGGCCGGGGCGCGCATGACCGTGAGCACCTTGATCTGGAAGCCCAGCTTCCGGGCGCGGTCGCGGAACTCGTCGGCCAGATCGAGCGGCTGCACGGGGATCTCGTCGGCGGTGTGCCGGGCGATCCAGGGGCCGATGAGGGACTCCAGGTCTTCGCGCACCACGGTCGGACCGTTCCTGCCGGAGGCCCGCGAGGAGAACTCGAGCAGGGAATCGCGGATGAGCAGGCCTTCGAAATGCACCTGGACCGGCACCGGGGCCCCTTCGCGCGCGGGAAGATTGAGCGTGAAGTCGAGGGGAAAGGGTCCGGCGGGATAAGCCATGAGACGCTGCAGGAACGGGATCCTGAAGTGCAGGCCCGATTCGAGCAGGAAAGACTTGCCGCCCGCGGCGCCGCGCAGGACCCCCACGGTGCCGGGCTCCACGCTGATGAGACTGGCGGCGAAGAGGAGGACCAGGATGACGACCGGCAGAATCCAGCGCCGCGACATGCGCGGATTATACCCGTTCCCCAGGGGCAAAAGTCTGGACCGCCATTGCCGCCCCGCCTGTCCGGCACTAGATTGATCGTATGCCGATCGGGGCGCAGATCCTGACGATTCTCACCGCCGCCGGCGCGCTTCTTTTGGGAGTGGCCTTGCTGGCGCGGCGCCGCGTGGCGCAGCACCGGCAGCGGGCCGAAGCGGCCGAAGAAAGGGCCAGGTCCTACCTGAAGCTGCTGGAGGGGATCTCACGGACCGCGAAGACTCCGCTCGTGGGGGACGTGGACGCGAATCGCGCCTCGAGCGCTCCGCCTTCCACGGAAGCTCCGCGCGCCATTCCTTCGGATTCCCGCTACCTCTTCGTTTCCTTCGAGGAGGAAATTCGCCGGGCGCGCGGGCGGGGTGCTCCCCTCACGCTGCTGACCATCTCCCTGGAGAACGCGCAGGCGAGCGATGCCGGGGATCCCGAACCCTACGATCGGCTGCTGCGCGGCGTCGCCCTGGCGGTGCGCGGGCAGATGCGGGGGTGCGACACCTGCATCCGCTACGCCGCCGACGAATTCATTCTGATCCTCCCGGGAGTGTCGCGTGAGGAATCGCGCCGCGTCGAGGCCCGGCTGCGGGTGGCGGTCCACGGCGTGCGCTACGAATCTCCCGCCGGAGCCCGCCTGGCGCGCGCGCGCCTGGGGAGTGCCACCTTTCCCGAAGACGGCGCCACTTTTGATCAGATTCTTACGCTGGCCGACAACCGGCGCCTGCAGGACGGCGACCCACGACGTGATCTTCCCCCGCGAGCGGCGCCCACCGCCTTCCGCATTCCCCCTCCGGCTCTCAGCAGGAACTGAAGCAGCGCGGGCGCTGTTGCGCCCCGCGTGGGTCGCGTGTACCGTATGCGTCCCAACGGATCCCCCATCCTGAGGAGGACGGAGCATGTATTGTCCCGGATGCGGCAAGGAGTTGGCGGAAGGTTTCGCGGGATCTTCCTGCCCGTTCTGTGGAGCTACCCTGAAATCCGGCAGTTCCATTCCCTCCGGCGCGCCTCTCGAAGGGATTCCCTGGGAGCGGCGCGGCGAGTTGGGCTTCATGACCGCCCTGACGCAGAATCTCAGGGCCTGCCTGTTCGATCCCTCCGCCTTCTACACGGCGATGCCGAAGCGGGAGAACGTGGGCGCCGCCTTGGCCTACGTCGTGCTCCTCGGATGGGTCGGCGGACTGGGAGGCCTCCTCTGGGATCGGATAAGCCAGGGCTTCTGGCGGCAGGCCTTGCAGAACCTTGGGGTGCCGGCGCAGGAGCGGCAGCTGGATCCCGCGATGATGGCGGCCCTGAGCATCGGCTTTGCCGTGCTGCTCCCGCTGTTCATCGCCATCTCCGTGTTCATCATCTCCGGCATCTTCCACGTCTCGCTCTGGATTGTGGGAGGCGCCACGCACGGGTACGAAGCCACCCTGCGCACTCACGCCTACGCCGCGGGGAGCACCGCGCTGTTCCAGTGGATACCATTCTGCGGCGGACTGATTGCCCTGATCTGGTCGCTGGTCCTGCAGATTTACGGCTTCTCACGGGTGCACGAGATCCCCGGGGGCAAGGCGGCGATCGCCGTCTTCCTGCCCGTGCTGCTCTGCTGCATGCTCATCGTGGCCTGTATCATTCTGTTCGCCACCTTCTTCGCGGCCATGTTCCAGGGAATGTCGGCCTGATGGAAGCGCCCGCTCGGGCGCCGGGCGCCGCGGCGCCGATTCCGATCCTGCCAATCCTGGGTGTCTCGACCCTGCTCGCGGCGGTCGCGGCACGCCTTCACCTCCTGTCGCTCGCCGGCGGAATCCACCTCCCGCTGTTCTGCCCTTTCCGGCAGATTACCGGCTGGCCCTGTCCCACCTGCGGCTCCACCCGCGCTCTCGCGGCCCTCACGCAGGGGCGGCTGATCGAGGCGCTCTCCTTCAACCCGCTGGTCGCCGCCGTCGCCCTGTTCCTGGTGGCCGCCGCGATGGTGAGCCTGGCCTGCAGGTCGCTGCACGTCGAGCTTCCCGCGCCGCCGCGGCCGGGCCCCGCGCTGAGCCGGCTCCTGCGGGCCGGCGCCCTCGGGCTCATCCTTGTTAATTGGTCCTTCCTGATCCTTCGATCCTGACGTCTGCGGCCCCGCGGCGTCGCCTCCATGCGTTGACCCCCCCGGGGGGAAGCGGATAGACTTTTTCCCCTCCCGAGCAGATCGGATCGAATGAACCGGCTGCCGATCGGGCGGTCCGGAACCGAGGGCATCCTTCCGCATGGAAGCATCGCGCACCAGCACCCCGAGAACCGGCGCCGATCTGGCCGCCTTGAGAATTCCCCGGGGCGAGGAGCCTCCGAAGCGGCCCACCGCCTGGCTGCTCGGGGGCGCGATCGCGGCGGTGCTGGTGGCGGCCGTCTCCTACTTCCTGTTGAGCCGTACTTTCGGGGTCCTCGCCGTGGAGAAGACCTCCGCCGCGCTGGTGACCCAGGGACAGGCCCTCACCGTTTTGTCGGTGGCGGGCTACGTGGAAGCCGAGACGCGCGCCGACATCTCGCCGAAGATCACCTCGCGCATCACGGACCTGAAGGTCACCGAGGGAAGCCGGGTCAGGAAGGGAGACATCCTGGCGCGTCTGGACCACACCGACCTGGACGCGCAGCTGCACGAGACCGAGGCGGCCTGGGAGAACGCCCAGGCCGACCTGCAGCGCCAGCGCGCGCTGCGCGCGCAGGATCTCACGCCGCAATCGTCGCTCGACGCCGCCGTGGCGGCGGAGCGCGCCACGAGCGCCCGGGTCAGCTACGTCAAAGCGCTGCTCGATTACACGGTGCTGCGGGCCCCCTTCGACGGGGTGGTCATCGCGAAGCGGGCGCACGTCGGGGAAGCGGTCTCGCCATTCGGCTCCCCCGGACAGGGCTCCTCCAACGGCGGAGCGATCGTCACTCTGGTCGATTTCTCCACCCTCTATGTGGGGGCCGACGTCAACGAGAGCAATCTATCCGTCCTCAAGGACCGCCAGCCCGCCGAGATCGTGCTCGATGCCTATCCGGACCGCGTCTATCACGGCGACCTCCGGCAGGTGATTCCCTCGGCCGACCGGCAGAAAGGGACGGTCAAGGTGAAGGTGAGCTTCGGCGATCCCGACGAGCGGATCCTTCCCGATCTCTCCGCCCGGGTGAACTTCACCGCCGAGCCGACCCAGGGAAAGGAAGCCAGGACCTCGGTGCAGGTGCCGCAGGGAGCGCTCGCGAGCGCCGGAGGGCAGACCGGCGTCTATCTGATCCGCGGAGATCGGGCGGTGTTCCGGCCGGTCAAGGTGGGCCGCACCGCCGACGGGATGGCGGAGATCCAGGAGGGGCTCGCGGGAGGAGAGACGCTGGTGGCGGGTGCCGCACAGCTGGAGCTGAAGGACGGGCAGAAGATCCACGTCAAGGACTGACCGCTCGTGCCGCCCGCAAAGCCGTCCGCCACCCGCAGGCACCGCCTATCCGATTTTGCTCCCGCGCCGCGCCGCTTCGCGTTACAGTCCGGCGGCGCGGGCGAGTTGCCGCAACGCAGGGGAGGATTCTCGTGAGCCAGGCGCAAATCCAGATCGATCGCGTCTCCAAGGTCTACCGCCGGGATTCGCTGGAGATTCCGGTCCTCAAGGACATCTCCCTGACCGTCGAGCCGGGCGAGTTCCTCGCCCTGATGGGGCCTTCGGGCTCGGGAAAGACCACGCTGCTCAACCTGATGGCCGGGATCGACAAGCCCACTGCCGGAAGGATCCTGATCGGCGACAAGGAGATCTCCGCGCTCGGGGAGACACAGCTGGCGCGCTGGCGCGCCGATCATGTCGGCTTCATCTTCCAGCTCTACAACCTGATCCCGGTCCTCACCGCCTTCGAGAACGTGGAGCTGCCGCTGCTGCTCACCCGGCTGAGCCGCAAGCAGCGACGCGAGCATGTGAAGACGGCGCTGTCGGTGGTGGGGCTGGCGGACCGCGCCGAGCACTACCCGCGCCAGCTCTCGGGCGGCCAGGAGCAGCGGGTCGCCATCGCCCGCGCCATCGTGGCCGATCCCGACATCCTGGTGGCGGACGAGCCGACGGGGGATCTCGACGCCAGGAGCGCCGACGAGATCCTGGTCCTGCTCAAGCGCCTCTCCACGGAGTTCCAGAAGACCATCGTCATGGTGACCCACGACCCGCGGGCGGCCGCGGTCGCCCGCCGCATGGTGCACCTCGACAAGGGAGTGCTCGCGCCGGCGGAAGCACGCGAGCTGGCGGCCATGCGCGAGCTGCGGCCGTGAAGTACTTCCGGCTGATCTGGAAGAACGTGTTCCGCAAGAAGACGCGCGCCTTCCTGACCATGGGCTCGATCATCCTGGTCATGGTGCTGATCATCGTCCTCGTCTCGCTGCTCGACGCCTTGTCGGGAGAGTCGGCCGCCGGGAGCCTCGCCGGATCGCGGGTCGTGGTGCAGCACGCCACCGGGCTGGCGAACTTCATGCCGCTGGGGTACCGGCAGAAGATCGAGCAGATCCCCGGGGTGGTGGCGGTGGCGCCCGAAATCTGGTTCGGAGGCACCTACATCGACCAGCGCCCGGAGCACTTCTTCGGACAGCTCTCCACCGACCCGGAGGTCTGGCCCACCATCAACGCCGACGTGCAGATTCCCGCCGAGCAGGTCAAGGCCTGGCAGGCGGAGCGCGACTCGTTCATCGCCGGCTCCCAGCTGATCGACCGCTACCACTGGAAGATCGGAGACCGGATCAGCATCCAGGGCTCCTACATCCAGACCGATCTCGACCTCGTCCTGCGCGGCGTCTACAAGGGGCGCGACGAGTCGAACATCTTCTTCCACAACAAGTACCTGGAGAACACCTGGGCGGGGCGCTCGGGCCAGACCGGGATCTTCTTCCTGCGCCTGCGATCGCCCGAGGACGTGCCGCGGGTCACGGATACCATCAACCAGATGTTCGAGAACAGCGACGCGCCGGTGAAGGCGATGCCCGAGAAGGAGTTCACGCTCCAGTTCCTGGAGATGATGGGCAACGTGAAGCTGCTGGTCCGCTCCATCGCCATCATCGTGCTGTTCACCGTCGTACTGATTGTCGCCAACACCATGGCGATGAGCGCGCGGGAGCGCGTCACCGAGATCGCCGTGATCCGGGCGCTGGGCTTTCGCCGCGGCCAGATCCTGGCAATGGTTCTCTCCGAAGCACTGGTGCTGTCGCTGCTCGCGGGCCTGGCGGGGGTGATCTTCTCCTTCCCGTTCACCGCCTTCCTGGTCGAGGGGATGAAACATTCACCGGTGGCGATGTTCGCCTACAACTTCAAGGTTTCTCCCGCCACCGTGCTGATGGCCATGGCGGCGGCCGTGACCATCGGCACGCTGGCCGGCTTCGTCCCGGCAATCCGCTCCTCGCGCGTCTCGATCGTCAACGGCTTGCGGCAGGTGGTGTGAGATGGCGATCCCCCTGAAGTACAACCTGCGCAACCTGATGGTCCGGAAGGTCTCGACCGCCATGACGGTGCTGGGCGTGGCGCTGGTGGTGACGGTGTTCCTGCTGGTGATGTCGCTCGCCGAGGGGGTGCGCAAGACCTTCCAGACCTCCGTCTCGCCGCTCAACTTGATCGTCATGCGCGTCGGCGCGCAGTCCGACGTGCAGAGCTTCGTCCTGAGGGATCAGGTGGAGACCATCAAGGCGCTGCCGGGGATCGCCCGCGACGAGAAGGGACAGCCGCTGGTGTCGCCCGAATCGGTGATCCTGATCAACGTCCCGCGCCGCGACGGCAAGAAGACCAACGTGATTGTGCGGGGCGTCCAGCCGGCGGCCTTTCAGCTGCGGCCGCCCTTGCCCATCGTGGAAGGGCGGATGTTCCGCTACGGCACCAACGAGGCGATCGTCTCGCGCCGCACGAAGGAGCGCTTCGCCAGCACCGAGGTGGGACGGACGATCCAGTCGGGCTCGCAGAAATGGCAGGTGGTGGGGATCTTCGACGCCAAGGGGTCGCCGTACGATTCCGAGATCTGGGCCGACGCGCACGACGTGCAGGCGCAGACTCGGCGGGACCAGGGCTTCTCCATCGTGCGGGTGCGGGTTCCCGACCTGGCGAGCCGCGACCGCTTCGCCGCGGCGGTGAAGGGGAACCAGCAGGTGAAGCTGGACGCCAAGCCCGAGGACCTCTACTACGAGGAGCAGATGGGCACCGCGAAGCCGATCCAGTTCCTGGCTTATTTCGTGGCCGTCCTGATGGCGGTGGGGGCCTCCTTCGGCGCCATGAACACGATGTACGCGCAGGTCTCCGCGCGCATCCGCGAGATCGCCACGCTGCGCGCTCTGGGCTTCCCGCGGCACTCCATCCTCCTGTCGTTCGTATTGGAGTCGCTCGCGCTGGGGGTGCTGGGCGGCCTGGTCGGAGGGGTCATCGCCACCCTGGTGGTCAAGTTCTTCCTCACCGCGCCGACCGGGACGCAGAACTTCAACACCTTCGCCGAAATCCTGTTCAACTTCCAGCTCTCGACCTGGCTCCTGGTCGCCGGGATGATCTTCTCGGTGGCCATCGGGCTGTTCGGCGGCTTCTTCCCCGCCGCTCGCGCGGCCCGGCTGAAGATCATCAACGCCCTGCGCGAAGCTTGAGGATCATTCGATCCCGGACACCGGCCATCCGCGGGGGGCGCGCACCCGGTAGCGCAGGGTGATCTCTTTCTTCCCTCCCTTGGGGACCGTGACGGGCCAGGTGAGGATCCCGGGCTCCTTGGGGTCCCGCGTGAAGCCGGCGCTGGTTTCCTTCTCGTCCAGGCTCACGGTGATCCGCTCGTCACCCGAGACCGGGATACGGTCCTTCAGCTCCAGGGCGGCGTCGCCCCCGAGGTGGTTCTCCAGGGTCGTGACGAACTTGTAGTCGATCTCGTCGTCCTTCCCCTTCTGCTCGACCTTCCTCCAGATCGGCTTGCGCTCCGCCTTGAGGCGATCATCCGGCCCGAAGGAAAGGGGGAATTCCTCTCCTGCCGCGCGATCGATCATCCAGGAGCTACCCACGAGATCCGGCCCGACGAAATGCTGGACCCGGCCCGGCAGCAGAGGAACCTCCCCTGTCAGGGTGACGCTCGAGATGATGAAGACGGCCGGGTTCAGCTTCGGGATGGTCCGGTATTCCGTCTTTCCCTCCAGATCCCGGGAGGCGACCCGATGCTTGTGCGGCTGGGCGTCGCTCGGGATGTCCAGCTTCCCGGGCAGATCGAAGGTGACCGCCACGTCGCGCCGCGATGTCTCGGCTTCGGCCATCTCGGCGGGCGCCGGCGCCGGTACCGCCGAAACAACCCCGCCGACGAATCCGCCCTCGGCGCCATCCGCGAGGGTCAGCGCGTCCCGATAATCCGCCTCCGGGGCCGCCTGGTTCGCCTCCTTCCTGGCGGCCTTCGCCTTCGCGACAGGGGCCATCGGGGCCGGGACGAGGGTCAGGCTCGCGAGCTGCGGCAGGTCGATCCCGGCCGCCGGTCGGGTCGTCGAGAGCGACACGGCGACCTCCTTCCAGTCCTCGCCGGTGTTCTGGGTGATCTGCGCCTGCCAGACCAGCTCCACCTTGCCGGTGGACGGCTCGAGACGCGCGTCGTACAAGGGCTGCCAGGAAGCTCCGCGCGCCAGGTAGGTCGTCCGCAGCGTCAACTCACCGCCGTGCGCCGAGGCCACCAGGACCGCGGCACTCCAGCGCTGGAGCCCGCCCTGGGAGGCGAGCTGGCTCAGCTTCTGGCGCCTCACCTCGATTTGCTCGGAAAGGTCCTTGCGCTTGGGCGCCATGGCGCGCTCCTCGGCCGCGAGGCCGTTGAGACGCTCCGACAGGAACTGGAAAGCCTTCTGCCACGAGTCGACCGCGAAGCCGCGGGCCAGGAGGTCCTTGCTCGATTCCTGTCCGGCGGACGCCTTGAGGCCGGAGAGGAATTCCCGCAGCGAGTTGATCGACTTCTGGCGATCGTCCAGGCTGCCCATCTCCCCGATCAGTTCTTGCATCTCGTCCTGCAGCTGCCGGTACTCGGGCGTGAGATTGGCGGCGCGGAACTCCTGCGAGATCTCGACGCCCCCGAGCGTCATGCCGCCCGCGCCGCTGCCGGTGACCCGCACCGAGCTGGGGTCGGCAACGGAGGGGATCTCCTCCAGCAGGATCCGATGATCGCCTGGGGTCAGGCTCACCTTGGACTCCCGGGTGATCAGGGCCCCGTCGCGGTAGACGGTGACCCCGGTGACGCGCGAAACAGGCTTGAGTTCGGCGGCGCCCGCAATTCCGGCGCAGAGCGGCAGAAAAGCCGCGCACGCGGCGCGCCTTACGGCTCGGATCACATCCATGGGATCGGCCTCCTCCAAAAGGATGGGCATGGCACTTCAATCTCCTTGGAGGATCATTCCCTCGAAAAGTTCCCTGCAACGAGGTGGGTTTTCAGGAAGTGCGGAATGGGAACTGCAGACGGAGCGTTCCGGGAGGGGCGCCGTCGGAAGCGGGTCCTGCCGATACGGCTAGGTGGTTTCGATCTTGATGTGGTTGCGCTCGAGGAGGGCCTTGAATTCCGTCTTGGCGGCCGACTTGAAGTAGGCCTCCTGCGGCTCCACCAGGCCCTTGTGGACCAGATCCAGCAGCGCCTCGTTCATCAGGGTCATGCCGAGCGCCTTGTTCGTCTGCATGATGGAGGGGATCTGGAAGGTCTTCCCTTCACGGATCAGGTTGCTGATGGCCGAGGTGACGTAGAGGATCTCGTAGGCCGCCACGCGCCCGCCGCCTTTCTTGCGGCACAGCGTCTGGGAGACGACTCCCTTGAGCGATTCCGACAGCATCGTCCGGATCTGGCTCTGCCGGTCGGACGGGAACTGGTCGATGATTCGATCCACGGTCGAAGGCGCGCTGTTGGTGTGCAGCGTCCCGAAGACGAGATGCCCCGTCTCCGCCGTCTCGATGGCGATGGCCATGGTCTCCAGGTCGCGCAGCTCCCCCACCAGGACGATGTCGGGGTCCTCGCGCAAGGCGGCGCGCAGGGCGGGCTTGAAACCTTCGGTGTGCACCCCCACCTGCCTCTGGTTCACCAGGCACTTCTGGTTGGCGTGGACGAACTCGATCGGATCCTCGATGGTGATGATGTGGTCGGTGCGGTTGCGGTTGATCCAGTCCACCAGCGCCGCCAGGGTCGTGGATTTCCCGGAGCCGGTCGGGCCGGTGACCAGGACGAGGCCTTTGCTCAGCTGGCAGAGCTGCAGGATGTGCTTGGGCAGTCCGAGCTCGTCGACGCTCGGCGTCTTCGACGGGATGACCCGGAAGACTCCGCCGACGCCGAGACGGTCCATGTAGAGATTGCAGCGGTAACGGGCCAGCCCCGCGATCTCGTAGGCGAAATCGGTGTCGTGGCGCTCGTCGAACTCCCGGCGGCTCTTGGCGGGCGCGATGGCGAAGACCATCTCACGCACCGTCGCCGGGCTCATCGTCGCGGAGCCGCCTACGGCGACGATCGTGCCGTCCTTGCGGAACATGGGCGGATTGCCGCTCGACAAATGGAGATCGGAGCATTTCTCCGAGATCAGACGACGCAGCAATCCTTCGATGGCTTCCAGCGCCTGCGGGGAAGGGGCTTCGCCCTGGCTGAACAGGGCCGGGGGGTCCTGGGAGGATTCCTCCTCCCTCGGGTAGTCCATGGAGGTGGCTTCCGAAGCAGCCTCAGGTTCGGCCGAGGATTCGGGGGCGGCTTCTGACATGAACCCGTCGGCCTCGCCGGTCGACGTCTCTGCCAGGACGGGAATCGCTGCCGGCAGCGGAGCTTCCTCCGCGTCCGAGGCCGCGGGGACGGCGGTCAGCCGGACCGAGGAGTCCTTGCGGGCCACCCGGACCTGCACCAACCCCGAGGGAGAACGGTAGAGGAACTCATGCTCGCCGTCGCGTGAGAGCTGAGGCGCGAGATGAGGCGGGGCAATCTCCCGGACGATCCCTTCCACCTGTGTGCGCGTGGCGGCTTCGGCGCTCACCGGCTTCTTGTCGGTTCCGAATCCGAGAACGACACGCTCCCCCGTGGCGATGACGAGGAGGTCGGCCTTGAACTTGAAAATGCTCTGGGCGAACCGATCGAACTGTGCCATTGAAATCTACGCCCCCGGCTCCGGGCCCAGGATGGAGACCCGGACGATGCAGTGCTTATTCACGAGCCGTGCCACGGGCGCATCGAGGACCGCGAAGAAGCGCTCCGGCAGGTTCAGGAAATCGACCAGCCTGGCGCGCCCCTCGGGCATGGCGAATTCCACCTCGCCGCGGACCTGGGTGCCGTCCTGAAGGATGATCTCGGTGCGCACCCGCGAGAAGCCGGCCGGCGCGGATTCGCCCGCGGCCGGGAACTCGATATCCGCCGAGACGGTGAGAAGCGTGATGGCTTCCTTGCGCAGGAGCACGAGCTTGCCCGGTGGCTCCAGGGCCGGAAGGAACTCCCCGGGCCCGTTCAGCAGGTCGCTGAGACGCTCCTCGCCGTCGCGCAGCGCGGCCCTCTCGTTGAGGAAGAGACGCAGCACTCGATCGGGGTGCCCGAGAAAGGATGCTTCCGCGGAGATTTCCCGCTTCGGCACGCGATATTCGGAAGGCTGGGACGGCAGGACGGAAGGCTTCATGTTTCTCCCCGCGGGCGGAGCCCGGCGCGGGATAACTTAATGTCCCATAGAGGCCCGTGCCACCTCTCCTCCCGACCGGCACCGGGCTTCGGGCCTCGCGAGCTCATTTCTTCCACCCGCTTGACGGACAGGGGGAGACCTGTGTATGAGAGGCCATGCCCCAGGACCCCTCATCAGCCGAAGACTGCAAGAAGCTGCGACTACTTCTCATCAGCAGCTCCCGGGTCCATTCCCGGGGCTACCTCGACCATTGCGAAGCCGAGATCCGCGACTACCTGGCAGGAGTGTCGAGAGTCCTGTTCGCGCCGTTCGCGGCGGCGGACCATGCCGGCTACGCCGGGCGCGTGCGTGAAAGGCTGGGGAAAATGGGCTTCGAGGTCGACTCGCTGCATGCGGCCGAGGACCCGTTCGATGCGATCCGACGCAGCGAGGCAATCTTCGTCGGGGGCGGCAACACCTTCCGCCTCCTGAACGATCTCTACGCCCGCGGACTGATCGAGCCGATGCGCGCCCGCGTCCGGGCAGGCTGTCCCTACCTCGGCTCCAGCGCCGGGACCAACGTCGCCTGTCTCAGCATCAAGACCACCAACGACATGCCGATCGTCTATCCCCCCTCCTTCGAGGCGCTCTGCTTCGTACCCTTCAACGTAAATCCTCACTACCTCGATCCCGATCCGGCATCAACTCACATGGGAGAGACGCGCGAGGAGAGAATCCGCGAGTTCCACGAGATGAACTCTCCCCCCGTGGTGGGACTTCGCGAGGCCGCGATCCTGCGTATCGAGGGATCCTCGATGACCCTCAAGGGAACCGCCGGGGCCCGCATCTTCATGAAAGACCAGCCGCCGCGCGAGATTTCGCCCGGCTCGGCGCTCGACTTCCTCCTGCAAGAGTCTTGATCCGAAGCTTTTGACAGGCCCGGGAGACGCTGGTAGACTCCGCCCCCTTCGGAGGGGACACCGCCTGTGTCCCCGGGACACCCCAGCTGCGGTAGGACCGGCAGTTTTCGCTTGGCAAGGGGCCGAATCATGTCCTCCCGATCCCGACCCAAAGTACTAACCGGACTGGAGATCCTGGCCCGCTCGAAGCCGCGCTGGCTGCGCGGGCGACGGATCGGTCTGCTGATGCACCCCGCCTCCGTCTCCTCCGAGTTCGTCTCGGCCCGCGATGTCGTCCTGCAGGTTTACGGCAAGAAACTCTCCTGCCTTTTCGGGCCCCAGCACGGCTTCGGCGGGGAGAAGCAGGACAACATGGTCGAATCGCCGCATGGATTCGACACCGAGCTGATGATCCCCGTCTACAGCCTCTATTCGGAGACGCGCAAGCCGACGGCCGCGATGCTGGAGCATCTCGATGTCCTCCTCGTGGATCTTCAGGACGTGGGCTGCCGCGTCTACACCTTCGAATGGACGACGGCCCTGGCCCTGGAAGCCTGCGCCGCGGCAGGCAAGGAGGTGGTCATCCTGGACCGCCCGAACCCGCTGGGAGGAGAAGTCGTCGAAGGAAATCTGGTGCGCGACGGATTTCGATCCTTCGTCGGGCTATATCCGGTCCCGATGCGCCACGGCATGACGCTCGGGGAAATGGCGGCCTTGGTGAATGCGCGGCTGGGGAACGCCTCGAAAGGGGCCCGTCCCAAGCCGCGGCGCGACGGCGTCGGCATCCGCTGTCCCGGGGCCTGCGACCTGACGGTTATTCCGATGCGCGGCTGGCGCCGAAAGATGCTGTTTCCCGATACCGGGCTGGAGTGGGTCCTTCCCTCCCCTAACATGCCCACTTTCGACACGGCCATGGTCTATCCGGGCCAGGTGCTCCTGGAAGGGACCAATCTGTCGGAGGGGAGAGGGTCGACGCGTCCGTTCGAGATCTTCGGCGCTCCGTACCTCGACATGAAGCGGTTCAGGGCCGCCTTCGACTCCCGTAAGCTGCCGGGGGTGGTCCTGAGGGACCAGACGTTCCAGCCCACCTTCTCGAAATGGAGCGGCAAGATCTGCTTCGGGTTCCAGCTTCAGGTGACCGATCGGAAGGCGTACAAGCCCTACCTGACGACCCTCGCGATCCTCCAGGACGTGCTGGCAGAGCACCGGCTCGATTTCATCTGGAAGCAGCCACCCTACGAGTACGTCACCGACAAGCTGCCGGTCGACGTGCTCACGGGAGATCCGGCCGTGCGGAAGGTGCTGGAGTCGGGGAGCAGCCTGGCAAAGCTGGAGAAGAGCTGGCGCAAGGAAACCGCTGCCTTCGTGCGAGAAGCGAAGCCCTTCCGGATGTACGCCTAGGATTGTCTCAGTCGAGGTCGAAGGGGCGCGGTGGCCGCGTTTCGTCCTTCTCGGCCTTCTTCATCGCCTCCTTGAACTTCTTCTCCATGATCTCGTCACGGTGCTTTTCTTCCTGCATCGCCTTGGCCAGCTGGGCGCGGGCCTGCTCCTGGCGCGCGGCGTTCTCCCGCGCCGCTTCCTCCAGCGATTTCGTCGGTCCTTTGCGCGGCCGCTCCTCAAGGAGCAGCGCTCCGGTATCGCGATCGAGGTGGAGCACGGTATTGCAGCAGGGACAGGTGACGATCAGGACGCGCGGCGCCGGTTTCATGGTCGCTCCTCTGGCTTCGTTTTAGCCCTCCCCCCCGAAGCTGTCAAGGCCCCCCGCAGCTCCCGCGCCACCAATTTTTCTGACCGTCTCACTGCTCGGTCGTAGAACCGATTGTCATAGAAGCATTTGGTGGCCTGTCCGTCTCAAGAAACTGCTTGATCCGGCTCATCGTTCGTCGTACACTTCGAAAGGAATTCATCCATCTCAACGCCAGGAAGTCGGGAGAAGGGACTCTGCCTGAGGCAGGAGATCTCCTCAACCATCGCTACCGGATCCTCCGCCCGCTTGGGGAGGGCGGCATGGGCCAGGTCTACCTCTGCGAGGACATCCTGGACGGGGGAAGGCAGGTGGCCCTCAAGCGCCTGCGCCGGACGCTGACCGGCGAGGGCGGCGAGGAGCGCCTCAAGCAGGAGTTTCGCGCCATGGTACGCCTGCGCCACCCCAACCTGGCGCGGGTCTACGACTACGGGGTGCTCGACGAAGGAGGCGAGCCCTTCCTGACGCTGGAGTATCTGGACGGAAAAGACCTCGCCGCGCTGGAGCCGGCCGAGATCAGACCACACCTCGGAGAGCTGGTGGCCCAGCTCTGCCGCGCACTCGATTACATCCACGCACGGGGCATCCTCCATAACGACATCAAGCCGCAGAATATCTTCCTGCTGCCCCTGCCTGAAGCTGCGGCAGGCCGTCCTTTTCAGGTCAAGCTGATGGATTTCGGACTGGCTCGTTTCCTGGATCAGGATGAGCCGTCCCGACCCGGAGGCACGCTCCACTACGCGCCCCCCGAGGCGCTCGCCGGCGGCCGGCTGGACCCGCGCTCCGATCTCTATTCCCTCGGCATGGTCCTCTACCGGCTCGCCACCGGATCGCTCCCCTTCACGCAGCGCGACCCTGTCGCGCTGATCCGGGCGCAGCGCGAAGCGATTCCCCCTTCGCCGCGCAGCCTCGATCCGACCCTGCCTGCGGGCCTGGATCGTCTCATCCTCTGGCTGCTGGAAAAGAACCCGGAAGATCGGCCGCGCGACGCCGCTGCCCTCTTGCGCGCCTTGAACGAGGCGCTCGGGACCCGGCACGTGCTGGAAACCCGCGAGACGCGCGACAGCTACCTGACTTCGGCGGCGCTGGTCGGACGGGATCGCGAGATGCAGGCGCTGCGCGCCGCCCTGCTCCGCCTTACCGCGACGCCGGCAGAGGAAGAAGATTCCCCCTTACCACGCCTCATCCTGATCGGCGGCGAGAGCGGCGTCGGCAAGAGCCGCCTGCTGCGGGAGTTCCGCACCCAGAGCCAGACCGAGGGAGTGCTGTTCCTGTCGGGCTCCTGCTTCGAGAGCGGCGCGAGCGTCTACCAGCCTTTCGTCGAAGCTTTCCGGTTTCTCTCGCCGGCCTTGAGCGATTCGTCCGGGAAATCCGACGCCGACTCGCGCGCAATTCTCGCCCCCCTGTTTCCCGATCTGCAGTCCGGCTCGTCTTCCACCGGGATTCTTTCGGCCCGCGAGGCGAAGTCCCGTTTGTTCGAGGCGATCGAGCGGCTGCTGCGCGAGGTCTGTCTCAAGCGCCCGTTCGTCCTGGCGCTGGAGGACCTGCACTGGGCCGATGAGCTCACCATCGAGCTGTTGCGCGCCTTGCGGGAGCGCGCTCCGGGCGCTCCTTACCTGATCATCGGAACCTATCGTGACGACGAGCTGGAGGGGAAACCCATCGCGTCGCTGGTGCGCGACGTCTCGGCCGGAGCGCGCCAGAGCGTCGTGCGGCTGCAGCGTCTGGATGTGGCGGAGATCGGCAGCCTGATCCAGTCGATGATGTCCCTGCAGGAGGATCCCGCCGATCTGGCCCTCATCCTGCAGCGGCAGACGGCGGGCAATCCGCTGTTTATCGAGGAGATCCTCAAGGCGCTGGCCGAGGAGAACGCCGTCACCCGGCGCGACGGAGAGTGGGACGTCGACCTGGCCCACCTCGATCGCCTGGAAGTGCCGCGCAGCATCAACGAGACCCTGACGCGCCGGCTGGCGCGCCTGAGCGAAGCACAGCGAGGGCTGGTGCGAGTCCTGTCGGTATTCAACCGGCCGGTCGCTCGCGTCCTGCTGGCCCGCGCGGGCGGCTGGGAAGCCGACCGGCTGAGCGCCGAAATCCCTCCTCTGCTGCATCGCGGCATCCTGCGGCGCACCCACGAAGGGGGCGAGGAGAAGCTGGGATTCGCCCACTCGCGGGCGCGCGACCTCATCTACCGCAGCCTGGGCGCCGAGCGCCTGCGCCTGCATCTGGCGGCGGGGAGCCTGCTCGAGGAGCAGGCACGAGCCGGCGCGGAGGAGATGCTCGAGGAGATCGCCTACCACTTCATCCAGGCAGGTTCGAAGCCGCAGGCGCTCGAGTATGCCGAGAAAGCGGGAGACAAGTGCGCCCGGTTGTTCGCGTTCACGGCGGCGCTGCAGTTCTATCGCAAGGCGCTGGAGCTGCTGCCGCGCAAGGAAACGCGTCGGCGGATGACCCTGTTCGCGCGGCTGGCCAGGCTGCATGCCGGAGCTTCGGATTTCCCGGAGATGAGCGACTTCTCGGAACGCGCCCTGCGGCTTGCGCGCAGTCTCGAGGATCGCAAGGAGGAGGGACAGATCCTGGCGACGATGGCGCACGGCCATCTCCTTCAGGGCCATCTGGATCAGGCGGTGCGCGGCGCGCGGTCCGCATTGGCGCTGCTCGAGCCTCTGGGAGATCAGCTGGGAATCGGACGCGCCAAGAACTTCCTGGGGACCGCTTACGGCCGCATGGGCCAGCTGGAGGAGGCGGTCCCCTATTTCACCCAGGCTCTGGAGCACCTGGAGGCGGCCGGGGACGCCTGGCAGGTGGTCACCGTCAAGACCAACCTGGGCACGGTGCAGAGCTCTTTGAATCGCCCGGAAGTGTCGCTGCAGCTTTACGGCGAGGCGCTTGAAGCCTGGCGAAAGCTGGGCGATCGCCGGGGAGTCGCCATGACCCTTGGGAACATGGCCCAGGCCCTCAAGGACCTGGGACGGCTGGAGGAAGCCGGCGAACGCGCCGAGGAATCGGCGGCCCTCTACCGGTCCACGCCGGATCGGGCCACCTTGGCCGTGGTCCTCAGCTCGCTGGCCGAGATCGAGCTGGCGCGCTGCCGCTACGATCGGACGGCTCGCCTGGCGGAGGAGGCGCTCGAGATTCGCAAGCAGATCGGCGACACGTCGCTGCAGCCCTTGTCGCTCGACCTGCTGGGAACCGCGCGGCGGCGATTGGGCGATTCGGCGGGGGCATGGGAAGCCCACCAGGAAGGGCTGCGGATCGCGCGGGAAGGCTCGCACGATCTCCAGGAGGGTTTTCTCCTGCTCGCGCTGGCGCGCGACGCCCTGGAGGAGGGAAAGCACCGCGAAGCGCTCTCCGGCGGGGAGAAGGCCCTGGTCCTGGCGCGCCGACTGAAGAACCGGCGATTGCAGCTGGGATCCCTGGAGGCGTTGCTGGATGCCCTTCTGGGAACCGGGTCGCTCCGCGAAGCCTCTACCCGGGCACACGAGATGGAGGATCTGCTGGGCGGCAACAGCAGCGTCGAGGAGCGCCTGCGGTGCAGCGCGGCGGAGGGGCGTTGCCGTCTTGCCGAAGGACGGCTGGACGAGGCCTCCGTGTGCCTGGAAAAGGCGATCGGCCTGGCGCAGAACCTGGCGCGGCGCGACCAGGAAGCCGATCTCCGGATCGCGCAATCGGAATGGATGGAAAAATCGGCCAGGCCGGAGCGTCGGGCGGCGCTGCTGCGGGAGGTGGAGCGCCTGCATCGCGAGATCGCGTCCCGGCTGGAGGACTCGTCCGCCCGACGGCGCTACCTGGCCACGGGTTCCCGCCAGCAGGTCAGGGAGCGTCTGGCCTCCCTGGAAGGCGGAGAGGATCGTCCGATGGGGACCGCGACGCGTCGGGTGCCCCCGGTGAAGATGCTGGCGACCCTCTACGAGATCACGCAGATCGTCAGCACCCTGAAGGATCTCACCGAGCTGCTGAGCCGCGTCCTCGACCTGGCGATTCAAATCGTCGGCGCCGAGCGAGGTCTCATCTTCCTGCGCGAGGGGGAGGCCGGCGAGCTCAAGGTGCGGGTCGCCAGGAACCTGGACCAGGAGACGATTCGGGACGCCGGAGAGTACAGCCGCCGCATCCTCGAGGAGGCGGCCGAAGGAAAGCCAATCGTCACCCTGGATGCCGGCTCCGACCGGCGCTTCGAGCGCTTCGACAGCGTTAGCCTCTACAACATCCGCTCGCTGGTCTGCGTGCCCCTGCGGATCCGCGAGCGCATCCTGGGGACCGTCTATCTCGACAGCCGCCGTGGGGACGTCCTGTTCGGCGAGGAGGACCTCGAGTTCCTCGAGGCGTTCGCCAACCAGGCCGCCGTGGCGATCGAGAACGCCCGGCTGGTCGAGGCTCTCCGCCAGGAGAACCTCTACCTCAAGCAGACGGTGCAGAACCGCTTCTCCTTCCGCAACATCATCGGATCCAGCCCGGCGCTGATCGCCGCGTTGGAGCGGGTGGAGAAGGTGGCGGATACCGCGCTCCCGGTGATCATCCAGGGAGAGAGCGGCACCGGCAAGGAGCTGATCGCGCGCGCCATCCATTTCAACTCGCGCCGCAAGGACCGGCGGTTTTTGACCGAGAACGTCGCCGCGCTGCCGGAGAGCCTCCTGGAAAGCGAGCTGTTCGGACATGTCCGCGGCGCCTTCACCGGCGCCGAACAGGACAAGCCGGGCCTGTTCGAGCTGGCCGACGGTGGCACGCTCTTCCTGGACGAGCTGGGGGAGATGAGCCTGCCGCTGCAGAGCAAGCTGCTGCGGGCCATCCAGGAAGGAGAAATCCGTCCCGTGGGGAGCGGCGCGCCGCGCAAGGTGGACGTGCGTATCGTGGCGGCCACCAACCGCGACCTCAAGGCGATGGTGGCCGAGCGAAGATTCCGCGAGGACCTGTTCTACCGGCTCAACGTCGTCACCGTGACGCTGCCACCGCTGAGGCAGCGTAAGGAAGATCTGCCGCTGCTCATCGACCATTTCCTGGAGAAGATTGCGGCCGAGAAAGGGACCCGCCCCTTGCGGATCGATCCGCACGTCCTCTCGGTGCTCTCACGGCATCCCTGGCCGGGCAACATCCGGGAGCTGGAGAACACGCTGGCGCGCCTCGCCCTGTTCGCCGAGGGCCCCTCGCTGACGCTCTCGGATCTCGCGCGGGATCCGGAGCTGCTGGATCGGGTGGCGGACCTGCCGGGCGGAAAGAAGGCGCCGGAGTCGGCCCTCAGCCGCGGCGAGCTGCGCCGGGCGCTGAAAGCCGCCGCGGGAAACCGCTCTCAGGCGGCGGCGCTGCTGGGAATCTCGCGAGCGACGCTGTTCCGCAAGATGCGCTCGCTGCGCGTCAAGGAGTAGCCCGAGTGGCCGGGGTGGCCGTCGGGAGCGACGGTCTCGTGGCAAACGGCGTGGGACCGCTTGCCTTGACCGCGATTTCCTTCTCGCGATCCACCTTGCAGACGCTGCACAGGGAAATCTCGCCGATGCGGTCCGAGAGGAACTTCCTCCGGATGGAGGTGGCCATCTCGCCGTTCCACACCTCGTACAGGCTCTTCTCCCGCACGTTGCCCAGGATGACCTTCGCATCGTAATCGGTGCAGCACAGGACCAGGTCGCCGTTGAACTTGATGTAGGCCTGCTTGAGCAGCCGCGTGCAGTCGCTGAAATAGTCCATCTGCTCGTGGTGCGCCATCTCCTCGGCGTCCGTGATGTTCCCGCCGCGATTCTCCAGCATGGTGTAGCGCGCGTTCACGCCGCGCCCGCGCCAGTATTCCACGGCCTTCTTCGCGTCGATCAGCTCCGTGTCGACCATCGTGATCCAGAGGGCCGGCCGGGTGGCCTGCCGCCGGCGCAGCGCCTCGATCAGGCGGTCCACGTTGGCCATCGTCCGGTCGAAGCGCAGCCCGCCGCGCATCGTCTTCTCGTAGGCGTCGGGATCGATTCCCTGCACCGAGATTGCCAGCTCGTGCAGGCCGTCGCCCAGATCCACGATGCGGCCCACGACCTCCTCGGTCAGCAGCGAGCCGTTGCTCGTGAGAATCACCTTGGCGCGTGGATTGACGCGGTTGATGTAGCGGATGCGCTCGAAGATCTCGCGATCCACGAAAGGCTCGTTCATCAGGTAAGGGCTGATGCGGCGGACGCGGTAGCCGACGGTCTCATCGATGATCTTGCGGAACAGATCCCAGTCCATCTTCCCCTTGGGCTGGCTGTCGGCGGTGGCGCCGTAGGGGCAGAAGACGCAGTCGGCGTTGCAGCCGGTCTGCGTCTGGATCTGGATGTTGCGGGGAAAGCGCGGCACCGGCCGCCGGGTCAGGCGCTTGCGCCAGCGGCCGAGGAAGCCGTCCTCGGGCAAGATCATGTAATAGCGGTTGATCTTGGGATTGCGGTGTTTCACAGGCCCGTGCTTCCCAGAACCTCGCGGTAGGCCGATTCGGTCGCCAGTACCATCCGATCGACGCCAAACTCCCGGGCCCGCTGGCGTCCACGACGCCCGAATTCTAAGCATAGCTCCCGGTCGGAGGCAAGCATGTCGACTGCGGCGGCCAGCGCCGCCGGGTCTCCCGGGGGAACCAGCAGCGCTTCCACCCCGTCGCGCGAGACTTCCTCGACGCCGGAGATGCGCGAGGCCACCACCGGTACGCTGCACGCCATCGCCTCCTTCAGCGCAGCCGGCGATCCTTCTCCCGAAAGGGACGGAAAGACGAAAAGATCGAGCCCCGGCAGGATTTCTTCGACTCTCTCGAGGAACCCGACGAAGCGGAACGAGTCCTGCAGGTTCAGCCGCCGGACCGCTTCCTTGAGAGCGGCTTCGCATTCCCCCGTCCCCGCCACCAGGTATCGGCAGCGCGCCCGCGACGCCGCGCGCGCGGCTGCTTCGATCAGAACGCGATGCCCCTTGTGCGAGGCGAGGTGTCCCACCGTCCCGATGACGAAGTCCGTGGAGGAGAATCCGAGCTCGCTGCGGATCTCGCCGCGGCTGCGCAGGGTGCGGAAGCGATCGAGATCGATGGCACTGTGGACCACTCGGAGGCATGATGCGGGGATGCCGGCCCGGACGAGAAGATCGCGAATGCCTCCCGACACCGCGAGGACGCGGTCCACCCGATGGGTGTACTTGAAGCGGGCCACTGGATTGCGGGAGAGCGGAAAGGAGACGCGGCGGCTGGCAACGGCCGGCCGACGGCCCGCGAGGTACGAGGCGATAGTGCCTAGAGTGATGGCGTGGGAGGTGTGGTAGTGCAGGAGATCGGGCCGGAAGCGCTTCCAGTCGCGCGCCAGGCGCCATGCCCCGGCCGGATCGAGCTCGCCCCGCGCTACCAGAGGCACGGTCTCCAGCCCTGCTTCGCGCCCCAGCGCCTCGAGACGCGAGCCCGCCGGTGCGGCCAGCAGGGAGACATGTCCCCTCTCCGAGAGTCCTCTGGCCAGGAGCAGCGTCTGGACCTCGCCTCCCCGCCATCCCTTTTCGGTGTTGACGTGAAGGACTCTCAGAGGTTTCACGTTCCCGGCTTTTCCTTTGCCCGGACCTCCATCTCCCAGAGCTTGGCGTATTTCAGGAAGACGCTGAAGGCGCCGAGCATGGCCAGCACCAGCCCGTGGATGCCGTCCAGGAACCCGGCGCGCGCCACGTACATCTTCAAGAACCTCTGGACGGGTCTGAGGCCGATCGAGACCCAGCCGGCGCGCTTTCCCTCTTTCCAGAGCTGGCTGGCGCCCCAGTCGGAGTAGAGCTGGATCTTGCGCCAGTACTGCCCGAAGCCGCGGAAGGAGTAGTGCAGCAGCGGATGCTGCAGCGTCGGAAGGGGTCCGGGAAGCTCGATCTCGGCGTGCACCTCCTTCGTCTGGTAGCGTGCCCGGTCCCGCCGGAAGAGGCGGATCACCTTGTCCGTTTCCCAGCCGCCGTGCCTCATCCGCTTCCCGAGGAAATGGTTGGACCGACGAATCCAGTAGCCGTCGTGCTCGGGCGCGCTGTCCAGCAGCGAGCGTATTTCTTCCTGCAGTGCCGGAGTGACCCGCTCGTCGGCGTCCACCAGGAGCACCCAGGGGTGCTGCGCCTGGGGAATCGCCCAGTTCTTCTGAGCCGCGGAATTGACATACTCGTGGGTGAGGATGCGGGCCCCCGCCTCGCGGGCGATGTCGAGGGTGCGGTCGCTGCTGAACGAATCGACCACGAAGATCTCGTCCGCCCAGCCGACCGATTCCAGGCATTCCCCCAGCACCTGCTCCTCGTTGAAGGTGGGAATCAGCGCGGTGACCTTCTCGCTCATCCCTTCTCCAGCTCCTTGAGCCGGGCCTGGGCTTCGCGGGCGTATTTGCCGTCGGGATACTCCGCAACCAGGCGCGACAGGTAGAGCCGGGCCTCATCGGGGTTGGCGGTGGCCACCAGGCAGTCCGCGAGAAGGTAGAGGGTCTCCTCGGTGCCGGGATACTGCGGATACTTGTCGAGGATCACCCGGAAGCGATCGGCGGCGCCGGGGAAGTCCTTGCGCCGATAGTAGAATCTGCCGATCACGAACTCGTGGGCGGCGAGGTTTTCGCGGCAGGCGAGGATCTGGTCGCGCGCTTTCGCGACGTAGGGGCTGTCGGGATAGAGCCGCTCGACTTTCTCGAACTCGTCGATGGCCTTGTGCGTGAGCGATTGGTCCCGATCGGGAGCCAGCACCTGGCCGTACAGCGACATGCCCACTTGAAACTGTGCGTAGGCGGCCTCCTCGCGCTGCCCGTAATAGGTGAGGAAGTTGCGGTAGGCGTTGAGCGCCTCTCCCAGGCTGAGGATTCCTCCCTCCAGGTAGAAGGCGTCCGCCAGCTTCAGCTGCACGCGGGGAAGGAGCTCCCGGTCGTCCTGCGGAATCCTCGCCTGCAGCGACTGCAGCATTGTGCGCGCCGCATAGTACTTCTTCTTCTCCATCTTCTGCAGGGCCATCTGATAGACCTGATCGACCGGCTCGGTGAGTCCCGGATTCTTGTGATGGCAGCCCAGCGTGACGGCCAGGAGCACCAGCAGGGTCGCTCGACGGAGGTGTACGCCCGGGCGTTCGCGAATCAAGGAGCGCACAGAATGTCGCGGTAGGAGTCCGGAAGCCGGATGACCTCGCCGGCCCGGTTGACGGTGGCGTGTACGGTCTTGGCTTCCGCCAGGAGCGGACCGAACCCCGGACGGTGGAGAAGATAATCAAAGGAAACGCGCGAAGCGGACACCTGCTCGAGGACGGTCTCGACCTCGAGGACCTCGTCGTAGCGCGCCGGCGACCGGTAGCGGCACGAGGCCATCACCACCGGCATGAAGACTCCCTGCGCCTCCATCTCCTCGTAGGTGCAGCCCAGTTCCCGGAGCAGCTCGGTGCGCCCGATTTCGAACCAGATGAAGAAGTTCGCATGATGGACCACGCCCATGCGGTCCACCTCCGGATACCGAACCCTCACGCTGGTGACGCCGCGCTTCAACTACGAGTCCCCACGCATCCGCCGAACGAGATCGCGGGTGTTCTCCTCAGGGTTCCCCTTTCCGAATACCGAGTTGCCGGCGACGAGCATGGTGGCCCCCGCGCGCACCAGCTCGCGCGCGTTCTCCGGCCCGACGCCCCCGTCCACCTCGATGTCGAGAGCGAGGCCTTTTTCGGCAATCATGCGCGCGAGCGCCGTCACCTTCCCCACCACCGAAGGGATGAACGCCTGCCCGCCGAAGCCGGGGTTGACCGACATGAGCAGGACGAAATCGAGCTGGTCCAGGATCTCCTGCAGCGACCCCAGCGGGGTCGCGGGGTTCACCACCACCCCCGGACGGGCCCCAAGCTCCCGGATGCGCGACACGGTTCGGTGCAGATGAGGCACCACTTCGACATGCACCGAAATCAGGTCGGCGCCGGCGTCGCGGAAAGCCTCGAGATAGCGGTCCGGCTCCTCGATCATCAGATGCACGTCCAGCGGTAGCGAGCTCACCTTGTCCACCGATTTCACCACCGCCGGGCCCATCGTCAGGTTCGGGACGAAATGCCCGTCCATCACGTCGAGATGGAGCGCACCGGCGCCCCCCTTCTCGACCGCACGGATGGCCTCGGCCAGATGGGCGAAATCGGCTGACAGAAGCGATGGGCAGAGCAAACTCTGCCTCGAGTTACCCATGGTCTTCCTCATCGGAGACGATCAGGCTGATCGATTCCCCTTCTTGCAAGGGGTAGCCCGCGACCGGGACTTGCTCGAGAACGATTCCTGCGGGGGTGCCGTCGCCGCGGGGCTCGCGCCGCACGTTGGTGACCCGCAAGCCAGCCTGGTCGAGAACGCGGGTGGCTAATGCCATATCCATTCCTTCCAGGTGCGGCATGACCCAGGTCCGGGCGCGGCTTCCCCGGCTCACCAGCAGATCGACATGTCCATCACGGCCGCTCTGAGTTCCGGGTGGAGGCTCCTGGGCCAGCACCTTGTCAGCCTCGGCGGCGTCGCTGGCTACATAAGCGATCTCGCCGACACGCAGGCCCGATTGCTGCAGCCCAATCTGTGCCCGGCGAGCCGGTTGTCCGACGAGCTGCGGAATGAGCAGCACCTCCTGGCCGAGGCTAATCAGAACGTGAACTTTGCGATTCTTCTTCAGCCGTGCTCCTTCCGGGGGATCCTGGGAAATGATCTGCCCGGCCGGCACGACGGAATCGACACGCTCGCCGCTGCGATCCAGGATGAGTCCCTTTTCCCGGAGCCGCCCGGTCGCTTCCTCCACCGCGATCCCCAGCAGCGACGGAACTTTCACTTCCCCGCCCCGGACGGCCTTGCGCATCGACAGGTAGCCGCTGAGCAGCGCGACGCCCACGATCGCGACCCCGATGAGGCTCCATTGCACGACGCTCGCGGCAACCGCGCGAACCCTGCGTCCCGGCACCGGCCCAGGTACCATCATTTAAGTAATTGAAAACTCATCAGTAACGTCGACGGATCGAGGGCGGCATGCTAGCACAGGGGAAAAGTCGATTCAACATAACCGCTATGAAGCCTTGCGCCGCAACAGAGCCGCGAAGAAACCATCCGTCCTGTGGCGGTGGGGCAGGAAGCAGACACTGTCCCCCTCTCCGAGGGCGTCCGACGCCAAAATCGGAAGGAAAGGAAGCAGCGAAACCGTCTCGAACTCCGGGTGGGCCTCGACGAACCAATCGATCTGCTCCTCCCCTTCTTCGGGCTCGAGGCTGCAGACCGAATAGAGGAGGACGCCTCCGGGAGCCACCGCCGCGGCAGTACTTTGGAGCAGGTTGCGCTGGCGTGCGACCAGCGAGACCAGGTCGCCGGGATCGAGGCGCCAGCGGATCTCGGGATGACGGCCCATGACGCCGGTTCCCGTGCAGGGCGCATCGAGGATAACCGCGTCGAAAGCGGACGAGAAAGGAGGCCGTCTTTCCATGTCCGCCGCCAGAGGAAAGACGTTGTCGATCTTCAGGCGCGCGCGATTATGGAGCAGCCGTCGCAACCGCGGCACGGCCCGATCCACGGCGATTACCTTTCCGCCAGCTCCCGTCCGGCTCGCAAGGATGAAGGATTTGCCGCCGGGCGCCGCGCATGCATCGAGAATCGTCATACCCGCCTGCACCGGCATCAGGAGCGCGATGGCCTGTGAGCCTTCATCCTGGAGGTAGCCTTTCCCCTCGCTGAAGCAGCGTGAGGTCGCTGGGTTCCCTTTCACGACATGCAGACAGTGGGGAATCCGTTCCGATTCCCGGGTCTCGATCCCTTCTTCGCGAAGCTCCCTTGCCAGCTCCTCGGCCGTGCCGAGGGCCGGATTCACCCAGAGCGAAACGGGAGACGGCCGTGACATGGACCGGAGGAGATCATGGGTCTCGTCCTGACCCCAGCGGTCCAGCCAGCGCGCGACGATCCATTCCGGGACGGAGAACTGCAGCGCCAGGGCCGCTGCGTCGAGGCCCTGGTCCGGCATCGCCCGAAGCCGATCTCGCCCATTGACCGCCTTTCTCAGCACCGCATTCACGAATCCCGCTCCCCGCGTGCCCGAGGTCGAGCGGGCGAGCTTCACCGACTCGTTTACCGCCGCCGAGGGGGGAATGCGATCCAGGTGGAGGATCTGGTACAAGCCGATGCGCAAGGGGCCCAGGAGATGCCCGTCGATTCTTTCGAGGGCGACCCCCGACAGGTCCTCGAGCGCCGCGTCCAGGGTGGCGAGGTTCCGCAGCGTGCCGCTCACCAGCTCCTTGGCCAGCCGGCGGTCCCTTTCATCGCAAAGCGCCGCGCCACGCTCGAGGAGCTCCTGGTTTGCCCGCATCTTCGGGTCTCCCAGGCGTTCGAGGATTTCGCAGGCAACCTCACGCGGGCCCTTCATCCTGCCACGCTTCACCGTCGTCAAAACGATCTCCCGATGCAATCAACCGCCCCCTGAGTAGCTCTTCGCCACTCACGCGGCGGCGCCCTTCGAGCTGGACCTCCAGCAGCTCGAGGACGCTGGACTCCCCGCAGGCCACTTGCAACGTGCCACCGCCGGCGATCACGATGCCGGGCTCTACTCCGCCGGAGGGGGGTGCGGTCCGCGCTCTCCAGATCTTGAGGATTCGTCCGCGATGACGGGTGAAGGCACCGGGGCGGGGGTTGTAGGCGCGAACCTGCCTCGCGATCCCGGCGGCCGGAAGGCTCCAGAGTATGCGCCCGGAGCTCACCGCGATCTTGGGAGCATAGGTCTGCCGGTCCACAATCTGAGAGCGCGGGGTCAGCTCTCCGGCGGAGAGCTTCTCCAGGGTCTCGAGCACCAATCCGGCGCCCGTTACGGCGAGCCTCGCCTCCAGCTCACCGGCAGACTCTTCTTCCCCTATGGGCGTCGCCTTCTGGAGCAGAAGGGGGCCTGTGTCGATACCTTCGTTCATCAGCAGGGTCGTCACTCCGGTGACCGTTTCGCCGCGGAGAATCGCATGGGCCACGGGTGAAGCGCCGCGGTATTTCGGCAGAAGGGACCCGTGAAGGTTGATGCAGCCGAGCGGAGGCAGGCGCAGGAGCGCCGCGGGAAGAATGAGCCCGTACGAGACGACGACGGCCGCCCGCATCTCCAGGCGCGAGAGCCTCTCGAGAGCCGCATCGTCCAGAACCTGGGGCTGGAAGATCGGGAGCCCTTTCGACAGCGCAAGGCGCTTGGCCGGACCAGGCTGGAGCTGTCGCCCGCGGCCGGCGGGCCGGTCGGGCTGGCAGAGAACCAGCGCCACCTCGTGTCCGGCATCGCAAAGGGAGTCGAGCGTGGGAACAGCGAAATCGGAGGTTCCGAGGAATGCCAGTCTCACCCGACCTCGCCCCACTCCCCGTCGCGAATCAGCTTTTGAATCTTCTTGCGCACCAGGCGGCGCTTCAGCGGGCTGAGCCGATCCAGGAAAAGTATCCCGTCCAGATGATCGATCTCATGAAGCAGGGCCCTGGCCATCAGCCCCTCCCCCACGACACGAAACCTGCTCCCTTCGAGGTTCAGGGCCTCGACCTCGGCACGCAGGGGACGTCCTACCTGCTCCGTGATTCCCGGAAGACTCAGGCATCCCTCCTCGTCGATCTGGTGGCCTTCCACGGAAACGACTTTGGGATTTACGAGGATTACGAGGGCGGCAGGATCCTTTCCGACGGACAAGTCGACCATGGCGACGCGCAGGGTGACGCCCACCTGATTGGCGGCCAGTCCCACACCCGGAGCCTCGTGCATGGTCTCGATCATATCGGCCGCCAGGGCGCGGATCTCGGAGGTGATGGATGCCACCTCCTCGGCGCGCGTGCTCAGGACGGGATCCGGGTACTTGATGATGGGTCGGAGGGGCATGGGGGGTGGAGTTCTCCCTTAAAAGGCCGCGGCCCCCGGGGATCCATTTTTCCCCGAGGGCCGCTTGGAACCTAGCATGCGATTTCCGGCGCTGTCAAGAAAGGATCAGGGCTTGTCCTTCTTCCGGGATTCATCCTGTTTCTTCCCGGCCGGGGGGGCATCGCGCCGGCCTTGAGGAGACCCTCCCGGCCTGCCTTCCACCGGTCGCGCGGCCTGGCCCGGAACCGGCTTTCGGATGGTCTCGCCCCCTGTACTGCGCCGGCCGCCTTCCCCAGGGGGGACGCCGGAGCGGCCACGATCGGGCCCCTGGGGGGTGGCGCGCGCCTCCTGCGGCGGCTGACCAGCATTATCCCTCAGGATCTTGTCGAGCACCCTGCGCGAAGGATCGTCGGAGCTCGAGCGCACCCGCGGCGGAGGCAGATTCCTCGTTTCACGCTGCCGCTCCAGCGTGGTAGCCGGAGCCGGGCCTGTCGGAGGTGCGGTCCTGCGCGGTTTGAAAGTTTCCACCGAACGTGGAGACCGGTTGTTCTGCTCGGACTCCCCTGCCGGACCACGTGTCGAAACGCCCGCGCGTGCAGGCTGTTTTCCGGCATTGTCGGGCTTGTAGGACCTCATGGTCCCGGCGTTATCAGGCTTGAAGGACCTGGCATCGGGCTGCCTCGAGAAGGTCCGCTCCCTGCGGTCCGACTGGCGGAAGGAAGTTCCCCCTGCCTGCGGCGACCCCGGCTGAGCGGATTCGAGCGACAGATCTCGGCGCGAGGGATTTTCGCGGACGATACGCTGCACGATCTCGGGGCGGACCTTGGCCTGGCGCGAATCGAAGCGGGGCAGCGACCGTGTCGCAACCGCCCCCTGCAGTTGCGGCACGCGGTCGGCGCGCACGATGTCCCGGCTGAGATTGCGCTCGCCCCAGTGGTTGAGGGGAAGGAAGTTCCACCCGCCTCCATAGTGGTTCACCGTCACATTGGTGTAGTTGTAGCGCACGTAAGCCGGACGATTGTAGTAATCCAGCGGACACCATCCCACGTAGGCCGGTGTCACCGCCCAACTGACCCAGGCTCCGGAATAGACCGCCCCCGGTATCCAGACCCATCCAGCGCTGGTCACCCAGCTCCAGCGCCCGTAGTGATAAGGGAGCCAGCCCCAGGGCTCGTAGGAAACCCAGGTCCAGCCGCCAGGGCGCCAGCACCAGTAGCCGCTGTAGTAAGGCCTCCAGCCGACCTGGATCGCCGCCGGACGCCAGACCCACCCATAGGTCGATACGAACTGCCAGTCTCCGTAGTAATCGAGCTCGGAGACATAATGTCGAACCGGACGGGGAACCTGGGCGACATACTCGCGCTCTTCCTGATCCTCGGAATCGGTGAGGTAGCTCGACTCACGCTCCTCGCACCACTCTCCGAAGTTGTCCAGCCTCAGCGTGTTCACCGCCCAGGCATCCTCGGCTCCCGCGCCGCTCTGAACCCGGCTTTGCTGTCCGCTCCGAATGATCGTGGAACCCTGGTCTCCCGCCAGCTCGGCCACGCCGCGATAGGAGGTAGCGGTGGTGACGCCATGCGTCGATTCGATGCGGAAACGCCCACGGCTCATCAGATAGACCGATGATTCGGGAGTATCGACACGCATCGCCGACTCGCCCGAGGCGGCCGTTTCAATCCGCGTTTCGATCGTCCCGTTGGTCACTTTCAGGACCGTCCCCTCGGAGCTGGAGGTATCGCTAAGCGCCACGACTTCAAGTACCGTGTCGGAGTCACACCACACCAGGCTGCCGTCGGGGAGCTGCAGCTCTAGAGCTCGATAGGAAATGATCCGGTCTCCCGGATAAACGGGCGCGTTGATGGTGGCGTTCAGTCGATCCCGCTCCAGGTCCCGTTCCAGGGTCGCGTCTCCCTCCAGCGCTCGGATCCGGGCCGGAACTCCGGCCTCGGAATCGTAACCGTCCTGGGAGTCGTCCTGGGCGGCACCAGGCTGAATCACGAGGGCAAAGCCCAGGGCGAGGCAGCCAATCCAACGCTTGATGAGAGGGGTCATGGCTTTGATTCTCCCGATGGCGCCGATTTCAATCGACGCCGGCGGAACCACCCCATGAGCCAGAAGCATGCCAGCCCCGAAGCCATGGATAAGCTGATTGTTTACAGCACGGTCGATGGGATCGAGATAGGAGCACTGCCCGGGAGTGTACCAGAAAATGCGTATCTGTCCCTCGCAGAGTGCGCAGGAATGCTGATTCTTGACCCTGACGGGAGCCTGACATAGAGTCGCGGAAGAGAGTGGAATCTATGAGGAAATTCGTGGATCCGAGGCGGTTGCGCCAGACTTCACCGCTCGTCGTGCTGGCCTTCACCGTCGCATTGATGCAGCCGTGGGGGCTGGCATTCGGCAATTCGAAGAAGGAGGCGCCTCCGAAGGAGGCTCCCAAGGAGGAGAAAAAGTCCCCCAGGCTCCTCCTCAACGGATCGCCGGTCTATGGCTTTGCCCCCATGGAGATACAGCTTGTTGCGACCCTGACGGGTATTGATCCGCTCGATCCGAACTACTGCCACGCGGCAGTCACCTGGGTTCGGGTCGATCCGGGATCGAGCCCCGAGAAAGAAACCCGCCTGACCGAAGCTCCGCGCTGCCTGCACGACGAGAACGAGCTGCATGTCTCCACGACATTCAGCAAGAACTTCGAGATCCTCTACCCCGGCTCCTACCTTTACAGGATTTCGGTCACCGGAAAAGACGGCAGGGAGATCCGCTCCAACTATCTTACGGTGAGGGTCCTGCGGGTTCCCTAGGCTGTCCGGCCGCCGCCGGAGTTCCCGCTTCGTTGAATTTCATTTTCATGAATACCTCGCTCCCGGGGACGGGCGCCACCGAATACAGGCACCAGTCCGACTTGGCGAGCGGATTGGGGACCCAGATCCAGTGAAGGTCCACCGACCAGAGAACGCTGCGCTCGGGACCAAACGATTTTCCGCCGGGCTTGATGGAAAGGACGGACCCGAATGGCTCTCCGAGGAGATAGACGACGGCTTTCTCCGGAAAAACCAGATTGTTGATGGCGATGTAGTCGGGCTTCACCATCGTCCGGAACTGCAGCCTGCCGGCTTCCTTCACCACCCGTGCCACCTTGAAATAGGCCCCTCTCCCGAGGGCGGCGAGCTTCACCATCTCGATGCCGTCGCTGGAGAATTCCACGCTTCCCCCGCGCCGCGCGCTCTCGTACCGGGCCATGCGGGTGACCAGATCGGTCTGCTCCCACTCCGGATGGCAGGCCAGGAAGAAGTCGTCGTAAGTTGGCTGGTGCAGGCTCTGGATTCCTTCCGCATACTTGTAGACGAGCTGCTCCTCCGGAGACACGCGAACCCCGCTGCAACGGCTGGATGTCAGTCCGGCAAGCGCCGCGGTAAGGATCAGGCATTCTGGGACGAGGGAGAAACGGCAGGAAGAAGCGATGCGATCGCCTTGCATGGCCACGGCTCATCTTAGGAGGGGGTCCCGACAGTGTCAATGACAAGTGAAGTGCGTTCACCCCACGCGTTGCACGGCGCGGCCGTTCGGTGTGGCTAGCTCGGAAGCGCGCCGGGCTTCCGTTTGATCAAGTGTGGTTCCGGGCCCTCCGAACGCTTGTGCTAAGATTCCACCATGTTGGAAAGCTCCATTCGATGAACGACAGGAATGGGTCGGCAGGTGTTTCGGAAACAGAGTATGCGCAGCGCCGCCTGGAAATGGTACGGTCGCAGCTCGAGGCGCGCGGCATCAGGGATCCCAGAGTCCTGGGGGCCATGGCCAAAGTTCCAAGGCATCTCTTCCTTCCCCCGGAATTCTCCCATCGGGCTTATGAAGACGCCCCCGTCCCGATCGGGCTGGGACAGACTCTCTCCCAGCCCTTCATCGTGGCGTTCATGACGGAGAAGCTGGAGCTGCGGGGGGACGAGCGGGTGCTGGAGATCGGCACCGGATCGGGCTACCAGACGGCGGTGCTGGCCGAGCTGGTGGAGGGAGTTTACACGGTGGAGGTCCTGGAGACGCTCTCTCTCAAGGCGCGGGTCGTTCTGGACCGCCTTGGGTATCGCAACATCTCTTTTGCCATCGGGGACGGCCGTCTGGGCTGGCGCGAGGAAGCCCCTTTCAACGCCGTGCTCGCCGCCGCCGCCTCCGAAGAGGTTCCCGGCTCGCTGAGACACCAGATCGCCGATGGAGGCAGACTCATCCTTCCGCTCGGGGAAGAGCATCAGGATCTTTGGCTGTTCCGCGCGACGGAGGGGAGCTGGACGTCACGGCGCCTGGTGCCGGTGCGTTTCGTGCCTCTCATCCATGGAAGCGCCCCTTCCAACTAGGAGATCAATCCCCGAATGTCCAATGTGATCACGCCCCGCAGCGAGGATCCCGCCCGCTGGTACACCGACGTGGTCCTCCGGTCCGAGATGGCCGATTACTCTCCCGTCAAGGGATGCATGGTCATCCGGCCTCTCGGCTACTCCATCTGGGAGCAGATTCAAGCCGGCCTCGACGCCCGCTTCAAGGAGACAGGACATCGCAACGCCTACTTTCCGCTGTTCATCCCCGAGAGCTTCCTGCAGCGCGAGAAGGCGCACGTCGAGGGGTTCTCGCCGGAGCTGGCGGTCGTCACCATCGGCGGGGGCAAGGAGCTCGAGGAGAAGCTGGTGGTCCGCCCCACTTCGGAGACCATCATCTACAGCATGTTCGCGAAGTGGATCCGCTCGTACCGAGATCTGCCGCTCCTGCTGAACCAATGGTCGAATGTCGTGCGCTGGGAGATGAGGACCCGCCTCTTCCTGAGGACGACGGAGTTTCTCTGGCAGGAAGGGCATACCGCGCACGCGACCGAGCGCGAAGCCGAGGAAGAAACGCTGAAAATCCTCGACCTCTATCACGATTTCGCGCACGAGAAGATGGCCCTGCCGGTGGTCAAAGGAC
>DASTZC010000268.1 GCA_035764505.1 Candidatus Polarisedimenticolia bacterium | reverse complement strand
TAGTCAGCGCCAGCGCACCGATGCCGCGGCAATGCTCCTGGCGGAGGAGCAGTCGTCAGGTTCCGCCGGCGCGCTGATTGGCATCGCCGCCGGCCCTGGCCACCCCGTCTACAAACGTGCCCCGGAGCCGAAGGGCCCGATGACCGTCTTTGGATACGATTATCTCGAGGATCGCATCGGCACGGAGAAGGCCGCAGCATTGGGACTGCTGCGGTACACCGGCCTGCGAGGAAGCGGCGGGGAGTACGCCTACGAAGTCCTGAACCTGGTGGACGGCAACCGTACCGAGGTGCAGGTCCGCAACGCGGTCTCCGCGATCTACGGCCCGGTGCCGCAGGAGCTGGTCAGCGCCTACCTCGCCGCGCTGGAATCGGCCGGGGTAATCGTGCGGGTCAGCCCGTAGGCGGTTCCGGGCCGCGGGGCGGCTCCGCGTCCCTGGCCGCCTGTCGCTCCGCATCCCGCCGGGCCTGCCCCTCAGCATACCAGCGCCGGGTGATCTCCCCCGCCAGGTCTCGATTGCCGAGTCCGAAGGCGAGCCCCGCCGCCAGGGCGATCGCGCCCAGGATGAGCGTGAACGCGGCCGTCACCAGCTCCTCGGCGACCCCCAGCTGGGTCAGCGCCATGAAGATCGCGATGATCACGACGGCGGCCTTGGACACCTTGGCCAGCGTGGGCACACCTTCCACGCGTCCCGCCGATGCGAGCACCAGCGCTCTCACGAATTCGCCGACGATCATGCCGAGGATCACGATCACGATCGCGGCGATGAGGGTCGGGATGTAGGAGAGCATGGTCCCGAACATCGTGTTGATGATCTCGAGGCCGAGCGCCGTGCTCGCCAGCAGGATCGCCACCAGCATCACAAGCCAGAACAGCAGCTTGCCCACGGCGTGAATCGGATCGAGGTGGGTGCCGCTCCGCTCCATCGCCTCGGACAGGCCCCCCGCCTCGGCCACCTTGTTGAAGTTGAGCCGCTTGAGCAGCGAGTCAGTCCAGCGCTCAAGCAGCCGCGCCAACAGGTAACCCGCCAGGAGAATCGCGACTGCGTACAACAACGACGGGAGGACCTGGAGGATCTGGTTCCCGCCCACGGACAATCGTTGCCAGAGTTCGTTCACCGCGAGACCTCGATCACGAGTTTGCCGAGCTGATCGCCCCGCGCCATGCGCTCGTACGCGGAGGCTCCACGCTGCAGGGGCACCACCGAATCCACCACCGGCCAGAGGTGGCCGGCATTGCCGAGCTCCATCACGCGGGCAAACTCCGCCCGCGTTCCCATGGTCGATCCGAGGAGGCTCCACTGGAACCAGAAGAGCCGCCGGAGATCGAGCGAAACATGGGGACCCGAGGTGGCGCCGCAGGTCACCAGCCGGCCGCCGGGCCGCAGCGCCTTGAGGGATGCTTCCCAGGTGCGCTCGCCCACCGAATCGACCACCACGTCCGCACCGGCGCCGGTTAGCTTGCGCACCTCGCGGGCAATCTCGTCCGGCGATCGCTCCGCGTGATTGAACGTGGCCTCGGCCCCCAGCTCCCGGGCTCGCGCCAGCTTTCGTTCGGCGGAGCTGGTCACGACGACCCGGGCTCCGAGGTGTCGGGCAATCTGGAGAGCAGCCAGCGACACCCCGCCGCCGATGCCCCAGATCAGCACGGTCTCCTCCGGCGCGAGGCGGGCGCGAGTGACCAGCATTCGCCAGGCCGTGAGCGTAGACAATGGAAAGGCCGCCGCGACATCCCATGGCATAGTATCGGAAATCCGCGCTACGTTACGTTCTGGAACAACAACCAACTCAGCCGCGGTGCCGGATCGATGTTCGCCCAGAATCTGGTAGCTTCGGCAGAAGGGTTCTTCACCGGCGGCGCACTGGGCGCAGCGCCCGCAAGAGATGCCGGGATTGAGGGCGACCCGGTCTCCGGGATGGACCGAGGTCACTGCGGCTCCCACGGCCTCGATGACTCCCGCCCCGTCGGTGCCGACGATGTGCGGGAAGCTGACGGTGATGCCTTTGACGCCCTCGGTCAGGAAGAGATCGAGGTGGTTGAGTGCCGCTGATCGTACCCTGACGAGGACGTCATCGGGGGCGGCGATGGCCGGCGCGGGGAGATCGAGCAGCTCGAGGCTTCCGATCCCGCCATGTTCCTTGAGGGCCAGCGCCTGCATCGCGGAACTCTCCGGCTTGCAGATGAGCGGAAGTTGTGCAAGATATATCAGCCAATCAGCGAAGGCGCTGTCGCGCCTGCCCCCTTTGCGGCGGGGCCTGCCGCAACCGAGCAGCCGGAGGAAGCAAGCATGGCCGCGTTCCAGGAATCGGAAATGGGTTGG
>DASTZC010000267.1 GCA_035764505.1 Candidatus Polarisedimenticolia bacterium | reverse complement strand
CGCGATCGCCCTCCTCGTCCTCACCAACGCCGTCGTGCTCGTCGGCGTCGCGCGCAACCGTCGCGGTGCGCCCGAGGCGCGGGTGACGCTGACCGAGCGCGAGCTCCGCATCGGCGCCGATTGGGAGAAGGAGAACACGGGACTCTGGCTGGCGCTCGAGACCGGAGGGGCCGGCTGGCAGGCCGACGGACCAGGCTGGTTCGATCGAAGGAAGCTTCAGGAGATTGGCTTCGACTGCGGCATCGATCCCTCCGACCAGAAGGCCGAGCTGTTTTACGCGAAAGCCCTGCCGAAGCGGCGGATCGCCGTCCTCGAGTACGACGGCGATGCCTGGAAGAAGTGGATCGCCGGACGCGAGGAGGAGCTGCTGCATCCGAAGCCGGACGTCCCCGTCACCGCCGAGACGATGGAGGAGCGCCGCAAGGAGCTCGAGAGCGAACGCGTCGGACATTCGCGGCTGTTCGTCATCGACGTCGGCAACGACGCGTCGGAGCTGCGTCGTCGCTACCCGGACCGCGCCCACCACATCCTCGCCGATGCGCTCGTCCGGCTCAACCTCCAGCGGTCCTGGGACGAGCAGACGAAAAGCCTCACGGAAGCCCACCTCGAAGGATACGTCTCGGAGATCCTGGTCTCGTCCATCCATGTCCCGCTCGCAAAGCGGCCGGTGCTGGACGCAATCCGGCGCGAGCAGGAGAAGCAGGCCGAGGCGAAGCTCTGGGCCTCGTACGGCATGTACGGCGTCCTCAAAGCCCCGCCGCGCTACGAGGTCACGCTCGCGTACGGGCGCCGCCTCGAGCCCTGGATCGAAGAGATTCGGAAAATCGGCGACTAGCAGACGTCTTACAGCCTCCGGCACGGCCGGAAAGTGAACCGCCCCAAGGACCACCTGGCCACCTATCCGTCCGGAGCTCTCCTGTAGTAATCTCCCGCCAATTCGCAAACCCGCCCTGGGGATGGAGGGATTCCAAATGAAGGTGAGAGGGGCCTGGCTGAGCCTGGCGCTGGCGGTGGTGTGTCCCTCGCTGGCGGTCGCGCACGTCGACGGAATGAGCCTGAGCGTTTCGCTGGGGACGGGGCCGGGACAGGTGAACCTAGACTGGACGGGAGGCCAGCCGGCCTTCCATGTCTACCGGTCGACTGTGGCCTCCGGCATCATCTCGCCGGGGAACAAGCTCGGCGACACGCCGGTGCGCAATTGGAGCGACACCCCGGGGCCGGGCAGCCTCTTCTTCTACATGCTCACCTCGGATTGCGTCTACGGCCCGCCGGAGATCTGCGACGGTGTGGACAACGACTGCAACGGCACCATCGACGGGCCGGGCAGCGAAGCCTCCTGCAACCTGGCCAACGCGACGCCGCAATGTGCCGGCGGAACCTGCGTGGTGGCCGCTTGTAATCCCGGCTTCGGCGATTGCGACACGCAGCCCGCCGATGGCTGCGAGAGCAACCTCAGCAGCGATGCCAATCATTGCGGCACCTGTGCGATTTCGTGCGTCGACGCGACGAGCTGCACGGTGGATTCCTGTGCAAACGCCTCCTGCCACCACCTCGACCAGCGCGCCTGCGTGGCGGCGCCTACCTCAGGTGAGGGGGGCGTGAGCTGCGCCACCAGTCCCGGAACCTCCGGTTGCTGGGGCGGCTGCTCGGCGGCGCAGGGGGTCGTGCCGCTGCCGCCGGGATGCGCCAATCCCGACAGCGACGGGGACGGGCTGGGCGATACCTGGGAATCGGGGCACTGGATCGATTACGACTGCGATGGGATCCAGAACACGGGACCGACCGGTGTAGACCTGGCGTTGCCCGATGATCCCGACTGGGACGAGGTTACGCAGAAGAACGCCTACGTCGTTTACGACTGGATGTCGCCGGACCCGTCCGACCCGCTCGACGTGTCGCACCAGCCTTACCCCGATTTCATCGGCAAGGATTACGACGGAACGACCGATGCGCCGGTGGACGGGACCCTCAAGCGGGTCAAGGATGCCTACGCGCGCAAGGGGATCCGGCTGAAGATCGACCCGAACACCAATCCTTCCGCGGTGACCTCCACGAATCCGACGGGCATCACGTCGCCTCTGCCGCACGTCAGCGTGGTGAGCTTCGCGAACCCGGTGGGGGATTGCGCGACGAACGGCGGCGTCAACTCGGCGGTGAGCTTCTATGCCTTGAAGGGCGCGAACTTCGATCAGCGCAAGAAATTCACGCACAAGTACGCCGTTTTCGGCCACAACGCGGAGTGCTCGGGGAATTGCAGCAGCTCCGCGTGCCTGGCGGAGAACTCGGTGCTGGGGATATGCGGGACGGTGGGGGAGAGGACGACCGGTATGGCGGAGCTGGCTGGCGATGACATCATCGTGTCGCTGGGCGGGCACAACCTCAGTGATGGGTCGAGCGCCGTCGAGCCGGACAGGACGAAGCTCCGCGACCAGCTCGTCTCCTACCAGGCGGGAACGATCATGCACGAGATCGGGCACACGTTCGGGCTGGACCATGGCGGGGCGAGTACAGGCGGATCGCCTTCGTGTGACACCAGCTCGGACAGCGCCATTCCTCGCAAGCCCAACCACATCAGCTCTATGAATTATGTGTTCCAGCTCAATGGCATCACCACGGCCGCGACCAATTGCTCCACGGTGCCCCTGCCGCCCGACCCGCGCTACGCGCAATTCCCCCCGGGGGGAGCCTGGAGGGTGGACTACTCGGGCCCGCCGCCGTCGCCCTTGCCGCTCGACGAGAACTCCTTGTTCGAGTCCGACGGGATCTCCAGCTGTGTGTGCGGAGGGACCAGCGGGCTGCGCGATATCTCGAAGGCCTATGCTTTCTGCTTCGCGCCGCCCGTGCCCATTCCCGGCTGCGGGCCTGTGGACTGGAACCGCAGCGGCTTCATCGACCCGATCCCGGTGGCAGTGGACATCAACCAGGATGCGCTGGACGACCCGACCGCTACCTGCCCGGCCTACCGGCCGCTGAATGGGTTCGATGACTGGTCCTTCGTTGGCCTGCACCTGTCCTTCCAGTGCGGCGCCAACTTCGAGGACGGGGTGAGCTTCCACCGCTTCCCGTCGACCCCGGAGCTGCATCAGCAGGGGACCGGCGCGCCTTGAGGAGGAGAGGACAGTCCGACGGTGGCGAGGGTACGTTCCGGCGCTGGGGATCCCGCCGCCGGGCGCGAAGACCATCGAAATGTCGGAACATCAATCTGGATGGCAGGCTGAATGGCGAACTAGCAACCGGTCGGCACGCTGCCGCAGTTACAGAACGACGTACAGGTATCGAAGCAGCACTCCAATCCTACGAAAGGACGGCGCCTGCAGGTCTGGGCGCACTGGTTCCTCTGCGCTTGCGAGCAGAAACTGGGTCCGCAGCCGGACCCCGAAGAACTATGTCTTGCTTCGAACCACCGTGAAAAGTCGAGCAGCGCCGACAAGGAGAGGGTAGGGGTGGGCGGGGACACTGAGGCGTGGCCCTTTCCCGCGGAGGCCGGCTGATCGGCGCCGAAGGCTAGAAACGGAACGAGGACCGCGACGCAGAGGAGAAGGATAGGCAATCTCTTCATGGGTTCTCCTTTCTCGATGCGATTGTGTCTTTTCGCCTGCCACCCAGAACCCATAATACGCACGTCCCTTTGAAAGGCCAGCACCCGTCGCGGCCCTGGATAGCTCATTGCTTTAACGTCGGTCCCCGATCCATGAATGGCGCGCCCACGGAGCGATCATGCCTCGTGGCGATCCTCGCTACCGCGCCCCGCAGGCGCCGCAGACACTTACTTACGTATGTTTCTCGAGAGAAGTGTGGTGCCCCCGGCCGGAATTGAACCAGCGACGCATGGATTTTCAGTCCATCGCTCTACCGACTGAGCTACAGGGGCACTCGGAAGGAATATCAGGTAGTTGCGCTTCGTAGAGGGAGCAGATTCTACCGAAACTTGGTCGCGTCTGTCCACCGACCGGACGCAGCGTCAGCCTAGGTCTCCGTCCCCTCGTTGAGAATCTTCAAATAGCGCTTGTAGCCGAAGAGGCGATTGCGCCGGCGTCCCGTGAGCTCGCGGACGATTCCGGCGTCGACCAGGCTTTCGAGCGCGGCGGTGACGGTCGGGATGGTCAAGCGGGCTGCCTTCGCCGCGACGGGGATAGAGAGCACCGGCCGACGCTGCAGCTCGCTGTGGATGCGCAGGGCCGAGCCGGCGCGCCTGCCCATCGCCTGGATGATGCCGCGATCCTTTTCTGAGACGTTCGTGAGCGCGGCGGCCGTCTGAATCGCCTCGTCCGCCATCTGACGGACTCCCCGAACGAAGAAGAACACCCATTCCTCCCATTCCCCGCGAAGGCGCGTTCCCTGCAGCAGGCTGTAATAGGTCTCGCGATTGCCTTTCAGGTACAGGCTGAGGTAGAGCAATGGCTCACGCAGCACGCCTTCCGAGCACAGGATGAAGGTGGCGAGGAGCCGGCCGATCCGGCCGTTTCCGTCCAGGAAGGGATGGATCGTCTCGAACTGGGCGTGCGCCAGGGCCGCCTTGATGAGTGCAGGGGTCCGAGCAGGCTGATCATGGAGAAACTTCTCGAGGTCCCCCATGCACTCCACGACGCGATCGGCTGGAGGTGGAACGAACATGGCGTTGCCGGGCCGGGTCCCGCCGATCCAGTTCTGGCTGGTCCTGAGCTCTCCGGGCTGTTTCTCGCTGCCGCGCCCTTTGGCGACAAGCTTCTGGTGCATCTCGCGCAGAAGGCGATTCGACAGGGGAAAGCCGGAGCGGAGCCGGCGCAGGCCATGCTCCGTGGCGGCGACGTAGTTCGATACCTCTCTCACGTCGTCGCGCGGGACACCGGGCATTTCCTTCATTTCGAACAGGAGCAGATCGGACAGGGAAGACTGAGTTCCCTCGATCTGGGAGGAGAGGACTGCCTCCTTCCGGACGTAGCTGTAGAGAAAGAGGGCCGTGTCGGGAAGGCTCCCCGTGAGGCCGTCCAGACGGCCCAGGGCGAGGTAGGCTGCGTCGAGCTCTTCACGCAGCGTGCCGTCGATCTCGAGGGAAGGATCAGGCGGAAGAGAATTCGGAACGAAGGCTTTCCATTTCTCCCCGCCCGCCGAGGGACCGACAACCCAGGTGCCGCTGGGGCCTCGCTGCATGACGGAAACCCTGCGAAAGAGAGTTTAATAAGTCCAAGCCTTAATAAAGGATTATGCCATATCCTTTAATAAGCCAAGCGGGCAATCCCGAAGGTTCGAAGCTAGATCTTCCGGCGGCGCTTGAGGCCTTTGAGGACCGATTCGAAGAGAAGGTCGGGGGTCTTCGGAGGCAGGGGCGGCCTGGGGTACTCGCCGAGGGTTCGGCGCAGGGTCGTGTTCACCAGCTCGGAGATGCTCCGGTCGTTGCGGGCCGCTTCCTCGCGCAGGGCCCGATGCAGCTCCGGGTCGAGGCGAACGGTCGCACGGCGCGGACGTTTCATGCGACCCAACATAGCATCCGCGACCCAAACGTCAACCGCTTTTCGAGGCATTTTGCGGCGGCTCAGCGATCCTTGGCCGGCGCGCCGATGAACTGCAGTCCCGCCTTGATGAACTCCTTCGACAGATGGGCATAGCGCTGGGTCAACGCCAGGGTGGAATGCCCGAGGAAGCGCTGCAGCCGTAGCAGGTCGCCTCCGTTGATCACGTACCAGGACGCGAAGGTGTGACGCAGGGTGTGGAAGCCGACCTCCGGGCCGAGCCCCGCCGCCTCGCGCGCGCGGGCGAACGACCGGCGCACGCCGCGGACGCGCTTGCCTCGATAGGTGAATACGTACTCCTCGGTCTGTCCGGCACGCCGTCGCCGGCCGCGCCACGCTTCGAGCACGCCCGCCAGCTCGGGCGTCATCGGCACTTCGCGCTGCCGGCCGGACTTGGTCGAGCTTCGGTCGAAGTAGACGATGCCGTGGATAAAGTCGAGGTCGGTCCAGCGCAGCGACAGGACCTCCGACAGGCGCCCGCCGGTGTGCAGCGCAGTGATCAGGATCGGGCGGAGACGGGGCGAGGCCGCTCCGACGAGTGCCTCGGCCTCCTCGGGGGTGAGATACCGATCGCGCCCGGGAGATTCGGGAAAGGGCTTCACCTTGCGGCAGGGGTTGTCGCCCGCATAGTAGCCCCGGCGGATGGCGAAGGAAAAAATGCCCGACAGCAGGGCTCTTTCGCGATTGGCCGTGGCCCGGCTGATTCCGGTGGCCAGACGGGACGACAGATAGTCCTCCACCTGGGCCGGACCGATCTCTTGAAGGTCCTTCCCCCTGAAATGCTCCAGCAAGCGGTTCGAGTTCACCTTATAGGTAGGGTAGTGGCGGCGCTGGCGGGCGTGCTTCTCCAGGAACTCGGCCACCAGAGCGGCAAACGAGCGAGGCGCGCTCTCCTTGAGGACCTGGCTGGACCGGTGAGCTGCCATGCCGGTCACCATTCGCAAAATGGCTCCCCGACGCGAATTGTGTGCATTTCCCGTACCATATCGGAGGTTGAGCCCGGGCTGGGGCACCGTTGGACGCGACGGCAAGAGCGCCGCGCGTCAACGGCCGGCACTTGATCATGGGGAAGCTTGTGGTCCCTGGATAAATCGCCCCGGCTGGGGCACCGTTGGACGCGACGGCAAGAGCGCCGCGTGTCAACGGCCGGCACTTGATCATGGGGAAGCTTGTGGTCCCTGGATCAATCGCCGGGGGAGAGGCGACCCGCTCGTGAACAAAAAAAGCGGGGCCGCCGGCGAAGGCGGCCCCGCTTTGTGATGCTGCGATTGGCTCAGGCGCGCAGGGAAGGGGGGCGCGTGGGACGATCGGGAGGCGAAGGCATGCGTCCCTTCTTCTCCTCCTCCTTCTCGCCCTTGCCCGCGGCGCCCGGCGCGGCCGCCGAGGCGGCCGGGTCCTCCCGCAGGAGTCCGAGCTTCTTGCGGATCTTCTTTTCGATCTCGGCGCACAGATCGGGATTGTCCTTGAGCAGCTGGCGCGCCGCCTCGCGTCCCTGGCCCAGGCGGGTCTCGGCGTAGGAGATCCAGGAGCCCGACT
>DASTZC010000266.1 GCA_035764505.1 Candidatus Polarisedimenticolia bacterium | reverse complement strand
CGGCGCTGCGCGTGCTGCTTCAAGATACCGCCCCCGACGTCGCCTGGAACGCCGCCGTCGCCCTGGCGCGGCTGGGGGACGAGGCCGCGCTTCCGATCCTTCTGCCGCTCGTCTCGGGGGATTTCTCCGCCCCGGAATTCCCGCCGGCGCAGCGGGAGAACCTGCGGATCAACGCCATCCGCGCGGCCCGCGGAATCGGCGCGCAGGCGGCCCGCGCGGCGCTGCAGCGTGCCGCTTCCTCGGACCCCTCGGCGCGGATCCGGGCCGAGGCGCGGCTCGCCCTGGAGGGACACTCCCCTCTCCCATCCAGCTCGGTGCCGGAGGTGGCGGCGCCGCGCTGAGAGTTCCATGAAGACTTCATGAACAGGCGAAGCTCAAGCCTGCATCAATGGCGAAGGTCAATGCTTCTTGACAGGCAAAGAGGTTTGGCTAGAATGGGCTGCCTTCGGGCACGCTCCGTCCCATCACTACACATTTTTTGTCATCGAGCGGTGGAGGAACCTCTTCGTCATGCCGGATGAAATCAAGGCGGGCGCGGCCCCTCCTCCGACTCCTGCCGCACCCGCCGCCCCTGCCGCTTCCGCGGCCCCGGGAGTGACGCGGCGGGGATTCCTGACATGGATCGGAGTCGCCTGGGCTTCCTTCTCGGGCGCGATGGGCGTTGCTTCCCTCTCCACCCTGCGCTACTTCTTCCCGAACGTCCTGTTCGAGCCGCCGCAGACCTTCAAGGCTGGGTTCCCCGAGGAATACATCGCGGGACAGGTGGACAACCGCTTCAAGGAGTCGTTCGGCGTCTTCATGGTGCGCGACGAGAAGACCCTGTACGCGCTGAAGGCGGTCTGCACCCACCTGGGGTGCACGCCCAACTGGCTGGAGGCGGAGTTCAAGTTCAAGTGCCCCTGCCACGGCAGCGGGTTCTACATGAGCGGCATCAACTTCGAAGGCCCGGCGCCGCGCCCGCTGGAGCGCTATCGCATCGTCACGGCCGAGGACGGCCAGATCCTGGTGGACAAGACCAAGATTTATCGCGAGGAGAAGGGGGAATGGCAGGACCCGGAATCGTTCATCGCCACGTGAGACAGGACTAGGGAGAGACCATGGCCGCCCCTCCCAAGAAATCGCTGTTCACCCAGATCCGCGAAGGCCAGGTCTGGAACTCGATCTTCCGGCATGGCCCTCCCGACAACACCCGCAACCGCTCGCTCGCCGTCCTCACCAACGTCTTCCTGCACCTGCACCCGGTCAAAGTTCGCAAGTCGGGGCTGCGTCTGAAGTACACCTGGTGCGCCGGCGGGACGACTTTCTTCCTGTTCCTGGTCGAGACAATCACCGGGCTGCTGCTGATGTTCTATTACCGCCCGACGTCGGAATACGCCTTCTCCGACATCCTCGACCTGCGCTCCCAGGTGCCTTTAGGGATCATGCGCGAGATCCACCGCTGGGGCGCCCACGCCATGGTCATCGCCGTCTGGCTGCACATGCTGCGCGTCTTCATGACCGGCTCCTACAAGCCGCCGCGCGAGTTCAACTGGAACATCGGCGTGCTGCTTCTGGTGCTGACCCTGCTGCTGAGCTTCACCGGTTACCTGCTCCCCTGGGACCAGCTGGCGATGTGGGCGGTGACCGTGGGATCCAACATGGCGCGCGCGACCCCCTTCCTGGGGAATGAAGGGCCGGGCGCAGCCCTGCTCAGGGTGGGTGACATCTCCCTGGTGCACGCCGGGGACGACGCCCGCTTCGCCTTGCTCGCGGGGCGCTTCGTCGGGTCCGGGGCGTTGTTGCGGTTCTACGTGCTCCACTGCGTCGGCATCCCGCTGGTGGCGGCGGTGCTGATGGCGGTGCATTTCTGGCGCGTCCGCAAGGACGGGGGGATTTCGGGCCCCCTCTGATCCGCATCCGGGGCCGTCGGGAGGGCAGCGCATGCAGTGGTTCAAGTCGGCGGTGGACTGGCTGTGCAACCCGCCCATCCTTTTCACCCTGATCTTCATTCTCTTCTTCGTCGCCTTCCTCTGGCGCCGCGTCTTCTGGATCTGGACGCCGCGCGCCGCCCTGATTCTCTTCGGGCTCGGAGCGGCCTTCGTCGCCTTCGGCATCACCGATCCCAACTTCCGCCTCATCGTCTCCAAGCCCGACAACGTCCCGATCGTCGGGATGCTGTTCCTGGTCGGCTTCTTCACCTGGCTGTCGATGTACCTGGGGCTGAAGAACGACGAGCGGCTCGCGAAAAGCCTGCCGCCCGAGGAGAAGCTCGAATCGGAGATCAAGATCCTGGTGTGGCCCGATCTGGTCTACACCGAGATGCTCTGCATGATCCTCTGGTCGGTCCTCCTGATTGTCTGGTCGATCTACCTGAAGGCTCCGATCGAGGAGCCCGCCAACCCGGCGAAGACCCCCAACCCCTCCAAGGCCCCCTGGTACTTCCTGGGGCTGCAGGAAATGCTCGTCTACTACGACCCCTGGATCGCCGGCGTGCTGCTGCCCGGCCTGATCATCGTCGGGCTGATGGCGCTTCCCTACATCGATCCCAACAAGAAGGGGAACGGCTACTACACTTTCTTCGAGCGCAAGTGGGAGATCCTCACCTTCCAGTTCGGGTTCCTGGTCCTGTGGGTGATGATGATCATCACCGGGACCTTCTTCCGCGGCCCCAACCAGAACTTCTTCGGACCGTTCGAACACTGGGACGTGCACAAGCTCGTCCCTTTGAGCAACATCAACCTCTCGGAAGTGATCTGGGTGAAGCTGTTCAACGTCGGCTTGCCGACGAACTGGCTGGTACGGGAGAGCTTCGGGATCCTCCTGGTGGTGGCCTATTTCGCGCTGATCCCGATGCTGCTGGGACGCACCCTGTTCCGCCCCTTCTTCGAGAAGATGGGCATGGTGCGCTACCAGATCCTGATCTTCCTGCTGCTGTGCATGGTGAGCCTGCCGATCAAGATGTACCTGCGCTGGCTTTTCAACATGCACTACGTGGTCGCGATCCCCGAGTACTTCTTCAACATCTGACGGAGCCGGCAGCGTGCCCGCCAAGAACGAGGAATACGCCCGCAACGTTCCCCTGCTGAACAAGGTGTTTGCATGGTCCAGCCTCGCCCTGCTCGCGGGGACGGTCTGGATGGTGTGGGACGACTATTACCGTCCCTGGAAGCGGACGCAGCGCGATTTCCGGGCGCTGACGGCGAAGAAGACCGAGGAGGCGATCAAGCAGGCCGAGCAGGGGGTGGATCAGGAAACCCTCAAGAAGACGCAGGAGGATCTCTCCGCCGCCCGCGCCGAGGCCGACAAGCAGAAGAAGAGCCTTCAGGAGCTGGACGAGAAGCTGGCGCGGGCGAAGGTGACCTACTACAAGGCCGACGTCGCCTACAAGAACACCAAGTCGATCTACGACGCCGTCCGCTTCGAGTACGAGGAGCTGGAGAGCCACAAGGCGCCGCGCGCCGCCGAGAAGCGCAAGGAGCTGGACGAGGTGCAGAAGCGCCTCGCCGACTACAAGGTTGCCTACGAGACGGCCACGACCGAGCGCGACGCCCTCCAGAAGCAGCAGGACGACATTCTCGGGGCGCAGAAAGCGGTCGAAAAGAAGCAGCAGGATCTCATGGCCGGCGTCGAACGGCTGCAGAAGAAGCTGGCGACGGTGGAGCCGGAAGGCGTCATCGGAAAGGGCTTCGAGGCGTTCCGCAACGCGCCGCTTCTGGACTTCATGGCCCCGAGCCTGAAGATCCAGCAGGTCGTCCTCGACAACCAGAGCAAGGACATCAACTTCCTCACCATCCCGCGCGTCGACCGCTGTCAGACCTGCCACCTGGCGGCCGACCAGGCGGGCTACGAGAACGACCCGCAGCCTTTCCGTTCTCACCCGCACCCGGAGGTCTTTCTCACCGGCAAATCGCCGCACCCGGTGGAGAAGATCGGCTGCACCGTCTGCCACCGCGGGCTGGACCGCGCCACCGACTTCCTCGACGCGGCGCACTGGCCCGGCTCGGACGAGCAGAAGGCGGAATGGGTCAAGAAATACCACTGGCATCCCAAGGAGCACGAGACCAACCCGATGCTGCCGTCGCGCTTCGTGGAAGCCTCCTGCCGCTCCTGCCACCAGGGGGTGGTGCACATCCCCACGGCGGCGCACTGGAACGAGGGGCGCGACCTGGTGGAGCGGGCCGGCTGCTTCGGCTGCCACAAGATCCGCGGCTTCGAAGGGTTGCGCAAGGTCGGCCCGCCGCTGACGCGGCTGACATGGAAGACCGACCCCCAGTGGGTCGGCAGCTGGGTCGAGAACCCCGCGGCCTTCCGTCCGGCGACCTGGATGCCGCGCTTCTTTCACCTGGACAACAACTCCGCTACCGAGGACGTGCAGCGCACCAACCAGGAGATCCGCGGCATCGTCTCCTACCTGTTCGACAAGACCGAACCGGGCGGCTTCCCGAAGCTGCCGGGAACGGGAGACGCGAAAAAGGGGGAGACGATCGTCACCTCCTTCGGATGTCTTGGGTGTCATGCCGTCGCGCGCCTGGAGAAGGCCGCCGTCCCGCTGCGTCGGCGGTTCGGCCCCAACCTGGACGGCATCGGGGCAAAGGCGAAGCCGGAATGGATCTATGCCTGGGTTCGCGATCCGAAGAGCTACTTCCCCGAGACCCGGATGCCCGACCTGCGCCTCACCGACCAGGAGGCGCTCGACGTCACCGCCTATCTGATGACTCTCAAGGAGCCCGAGGGGTGGCAGCGGAAGACCTTCGAGGCCGACGCGCCGCTTCTCGACAAGATGGTGGAAGAGCAGCTGCGGGCCCGCATGACCGCGCGGGAGGTGCAGGCCAAGATCGCCTCCATGTCCGAAAAGGACAAGGAGGTCTACCTGGGCCAGCGGATGATCACCCGCTATGGCTGCTTCGGCTGTCACTTGATCCAGGGCTTCGAGACCACGCCGCCGATCGGCACGGAGCTCAGCGAGGAGGGAAGCAAGGAAGTCGACCGGTTCGACTTCGGCTACATCCACATCCCCGAGACGCGCCATGACTGGATCACCCAGAAGCTGGAGAACCCGCGCATCTTCGATCGCGGCAAGGTGAAAACACCCGATGAGAAGCTGAAGATGCCGCTGTTCAACCTCACGCCGGAAGAGCGCCAGGCAGTGGTCACTCTGGTGCTGTCGCTGGTGAAGGAGAAGCCGCCGCTTGCGACCGTCCCGGTCCTCGACGCGCGCCGCCGTGCGCTGGAGGCGGGCCGCCGCATGGTGCAGGACCACAACTGCCAGGGATGCCATCTGCTGGAAGGAGAAGGCCAGGACATCCGGATGACCATCGCGCGGAAGATGGTCGAGGAGCAGGGGATCGGGCAGGAGGACGCCGACTCACGGGCCATAGCCTTTTCCCCTCCCTTCATCACGGGCGAAGGGGCGCGGGTGCGCTCCGACTGGCTCTTTCACTTCCTGAAAGGACCGACGCCGATACGTCCCTGGCTGTCGGTGCGCATGCCGACCTTCGGCTTCACCGACGAGGAGGCCAACACCCTGCTGAGGTATTTCACCGCGCTGGCGGAAGCGCCTTTCCCGTTCGAGACGCCGCCCGGCCACCCGCCGGCGACCGACCTGGCCGCCGCGCGCACGCTCACCTCCAAGGACTATTTCGACTGCTTTTCCTGCCACCAGCAGGGGGAGAAAAAGCCTGCGGGAGACCCCTCCGGCTGGGCCCCCGACCTGGCGATGGCGCGGCAGCGACTGCGCCCCGAATGGATCGTCGACTGGATCAAGGATCCCCAGAAGCTCTATCCCGGCACCAAGATGCCCACGTTCTACGACCCGGCCAGCTTCGCCAGCGCCGGTCCCGACGACGTGCTGGGCGGCGACGAGGAGCGGCAGATTCGCGCCTTGCGCGACTACCTGCTGACGCTCGGCGGGGAGCGCGCCGGCTCCTGATCCGGCTCTGTCCCGGCGCGTGGTCCGGGCGTTTTCCGTCGGCTATAATATCGCCTGTTCTTGGTTGGCCCGGTCTGCCCTGAATGGTGTTGCCGCCGGTGCCCTTTCAACCCATCCCAAAGGAGCTGGAGGAATGAAGCAAATCGTAAGTGTGTCGCTCGCCCTGGCTGTGTGCGCCGTCATTGCAGCCGCGCCGGCCTCGGCGGGCAACATTGTCGGGAAGGTCACCTACGCCGGCAATCCCCCCCCCGCGAAGCCGATCGTCGTCACCAAGGACAAGGAAGTCTGCTCGCGCGAGCAGCACGCCGACGAGAGCCTGGTGGTGGCGGCCGACAAGTCGATCGCCAACGTGGTGGTTTTCATCAAGGACGCCCCGGGAGCGCCGAAGATGGCGGTGCCCGCGAAGAACCCGGAGCTGGATCAGAAGTCGTGCAAGTTCCATCCGCACGTGCAGCTCATTCCCGCCGGGGGGACGCTGGACGTCCTGAACAACGACGGGATCCTGCACAACATCCACACCTATCCGAAGAACAACACGCCGGTCAACCAGGCGCAGCCCAAGTTCAAGACCCGGATGCCGCTCAAGTTCGACAAGCCCGACACCGTGAAGCTGCAATGCGACGTGCACACCTGGATGAACGGCTGGCTGATCGTGGCGCCGCACGCCTGGTACGCGGTCACCGCCGCCGACGGTAGCTTCAAGCTGCCCGACGTGAAGCCGGGCTCCTACACCGTGAGCTACTGGCAGGAGACGCTGGGAACGCAGACCGCCCAGGTGACGGTCCCGGCTTCGGGGGATGCCACGGCGAACTTCACCTTCCCCGAGAAGAAGTAGACGCGCGCCACCGCGAGAGGCTTGCGGCCGGGCCCATGCCCGGCCTTTTTTTTGGCCTCGAGCGCCGGCCGCGCGGGGGCGGCGTGGCGGGCGCTGCGGTATAGTGGATTGTTGGCGACACCGGAGACAGCACATGCGCATCATGACCGCCCATCGCATCCTGATCGCCACGGCGGTGGCCTTCTTCCTGCTGTATGCCGGCTGGGAGGCGCTGCGCGAGCGGGCCGATCGCGGCCGGTGGGTGCGCGCCGGGCTGTCAGGGGTGGGCGCGGTGGGGCTGGCACTTTATTTCAGGACGCTGCCGCGGGCGTCGGAATAGCGGAAAAAATTGCCGCGGCTGCTTTTCGCGGGAGGACTTGGTGGGCCGCGGCCCACTGGAGGAGACGATGGGCAGGCTGCCGAAGCTCGAGCGGGATCAGGTGGGACCGGAGATCCAGGCCATCTACGACACCTACCTCAAGGAGCGGGGAAACGTCCCCAACGCCTTCAAGACTTTCGCCCACATCCCGGCCTACCTCACCACCATGATCGCCCATTACCGCGCGGTCATGTTCACCGGCGAGATACCGTTCAAGCACAAGGAGCTGCTCTTCCTGCACGTCTCCCGGCTCAACGCCTGCCGCTATTGAACCGCCGGTCACACTGCCTTGGCAAGGCAGCTGGGCTACAGCGAGGAGGAGATCGCGGCGCTGGATCGGGCGGCCGATTCGCCGCTCTTCACGGAGGCCATGCGGGTGTCGTTGCGCTTCGCCGAGCGCATGACGCGCGACGCGCACACCGTCGATGCGGACCTGTTCGAGGAGATGAAGCGGCACTACAGCGATTCGCAGATCCTGGAGATCGCCTGCGTGGCGGGCTTGACCAACTACTGGAACCGCTTCACGACGGCGCTGCGCATCGACCTCTCCGGCTCGAACGAGCCGTACGATCCCCCCGCCTAGACTAGCCCGCCGGCTCCGGGATTTTCAGCAGGCGCCGTAGCTCCTGCTCGATGCCCGCCGGTCGGGCGACCACCTGGCGCAGCAGGATCTTCCCCTTGGGATCGAGCAGGAAGGCGCCGTCGGGTATCGCGCCGTAGGCGCGGTGGACCGCGTCGTCCCACTGGTCCACCAGGACTCTCAGGCCCAGTCTCAGCTCCCTTTTCAGCTCTCCGGCCAGCAGCTCGCGCTCCCGGTAGCTCTTCGGCGCCCGACCGCGCAGCGTGGCGGGATGCGCCTCGCGGGTATAGACGACCAGCACGCGCACCTCGAGCTTCTCCCATTCGCGCGCCAGCCGGTCCCATTCGGGGGCCGACTTGCGGAAGTTGGACGAAGAGGCGGAGCCGAAAGCGACCACCACGTAGCCTCGCCCCAGCACTTCGCCCAGATCGAGGCGCTTGCCGGCAGTGTCCTTCAGGCTGAAGGGCGGCGCATCCTCCCCGACGTCGGGATGCTCGGGAATCTTGTCGGGAACACCGGTATGGACGTGCGGGTCATCGGCGAAGAGCGGGGCGGCGCCGAAGAAGGCTGCCAAGGCGAGCAGGGTGATGCGGCGAGACAGGGATCGAGCCGCCCGGTGGATCACCCGCGCAGGATGTTCTTGGCGAGGAACAGCACGTTCGCGGGACGCTCGGCCAGGCGGCGCATGAAATAGGGATACCATTGCGTGCCATAGGAGACGTAGATGCGCACGCGATAACCGTCGCGCGCCAGGGCGCGCTGCAGGTCGCGGCGGATGCCGTAGAGCATCTGGAACTCGAAATCCCCCTTGCCGATCTCCCCTCGCGATACCTTCTCCTTCACGTGACGGATCATCGCCTCGTCGTGGGTGGCGATTGCCGTGCGCACGCCGCGCGCGCGGGCCTTCTCCGACAGCATCAGATCGGCGAGCCGCTTGTAATTCTCGTCCACCTCGGATTTCAGGGCAAAGGCGACGTCCGGCGGCTCTTTGTAAGCCCCCTTGCACAGCCGCATCGACGCCCCGGCGGGGATCAGCCGCTCCATCACGTCGCGGTAGGTGCGCCGGAGATAGGCCTGCACCACCACTCCGACGTTGGGGTACTGCGCGCGCACCTGCTCGAAGATCCGGAAGGTAATCTCGGTGACGTCGGATCCTTCCATGTCGATGCGCACGAAGTTCCTCCGGGTCGCGGCGCTTTGCAGGACGACCTCCAGGTTGCGCCGGCACAGATCAGTGCCGATGCGCAAGCCCAGCTGGGTGAGCTTGAGGGAGAGGTTGGAGTCGACTCCGGTAGCCTGGATGCCGTCCAGTATCGAGGCGACCTCGCGGGTGGAATTCTCGGCCTCCGCCGGACTGCCGATGTCCTCGCCCAGCAGGTCCAGCGTGGCCGCCAGCTTTTCCTGGTTGAGAAGGCGCACGGCATCAAGCGCCTCGTCCAGCCGCTCCCCTACCACGAAGCGGCGGGCTGCCCGGCGCGCGAAAGGCATCCCCATGATGAGACGCCGCGCCGGCTCCGATCCCGAAAGATATAGAAAGAAGGCTTTGGTCATGATGTTCCGTGCTGGCCGGCGGAGCCTAGCACAGCGGCGGCGCTCCGGCCAAGCGCACCAGTTCAAGGTCGGCCTCGTTCAAGGCTCCGCACGCCAGAATCCTGAATCGCCCGCCGTGTTGCGTGTCGGAAATCAGGTTAACATCGAGACCTTCGAGCCGCCCGGATTGCAAGGCGCGTCGAAGCGCCGCGTACCCACGTGGCTAAGCAAGCGAGACGCATCGCCGCAAGCCGGGATGGATGGGCGGCTGAATGTAACGGGATTCCCGACACGCGACACGTGCTAGCATGACGCGATGCCGGCACGCGATCGCACTCTCGCCCTCTTCGCCCGGACTCCGCGGCTCGGACGCGTCAAGACGCGCCTGACACCGCCGTTCACCGCCGAGGAAGCGCTGGCGCTGCACCAGGCGCTCCTTGCCGACAGCTGCGAGCTGTTGCGCAGAACGGCCGCCGCCGCGGGAGCGTCGATCCGCCTCTACCTCGATGAGGGGACGACCGGGAATCTGCGGGTTCCGGAAGGGTGCGAGCTGCGGCGGCAGGAGGGAGCCGACCTCGGAGAGCGGCTGCGGCGGGCCTTCGAGGAAGAGCTGGAGACGGGAGCGCGGCGCGTGGTGGTCATCGGATCGGACAGCCCGCACCTGCCGGTGGCCTGGCTGCAGCGCGCTTTCACCGAGCTGGAGCGCCAGGACCTGGTGATCGGTCCGGCCCGCGACGGCGGCTATTACCTGCTCGGGGCCGGCCGCGTCCATCCCTTCCTGTTCGAAGGCATCCCCTGGGGCAGTTCGCAGGTCTATCGGGAGACGGTGCGCCGGGCGCGTCGCGAGGGCCTGGCGATTGCGTCGTTGCCGGCCCTCGACGATGTCGATGTCGCCGAGTCGGTCGGACGCCTGTTCGAAGAGCTGATGCGCAGGAAATCGGAGGGCGACTCTGAGCTTCCCGAAACGACCTTCAGGCTGCTGCGCGAATGGGAGGAGCGGGGTCGAATCTCGAGGCGCGGGGGGCGAGGTGCGGATTGAATCAGGGCTTTACAGAGCCGAGAACAATCCTCCGGTCCATCCTCCGGAGCCGAGGTTGATGATCGCTCCGGTGGTGCTGTAGAGCGCCGAGCCGGAGAGGGTGTTGGGCGACCTGAAGGTGAAATTCGAGCCGGCGGAGGTCTTGATCAGCTTGAAGGTCAGCGTGACCATCACCGCCGCGCTGGAAATGCTCTTCCCGCCGGCCGGGGGCGCGATGTCCACCAGGACCTCGCCGGCGCTCTCGGTGTCGAGGTAGACCGTCCCGCCGGAGCTCGTCCCCAGGGCGGTTCCTTCCTTGAAGCCCTGATAGTCCGCCACGGTGGGATCGAAGCCGACGTCCACCGAAGCGGCGCCCACCGCCGTGTTCAGCTTGTTCAGCCAGATCTGGACCTCGACGATGTTTCCGGCGGCCGTCCCCTTCTGGCCGGTGATGGCGTTGGCATAGCAGGGGTCGGAGGTGATGCAATTCGCCGTGAAATCGGCGATGACGCCGGCCCCGCCGTCGTCGCCGCCGCCTCCTCCTCCCCCGCCGCAATTCACCAGCGCCAGGAGGAAGAACCCGGCGAGAAAGCCGATCCTTTTCGTGCGTGCCGGCATCGGAATACCCCGTTTCAACCTAGAAGAAGATATGTCCGTGCCAGACGGCAAGCAAGGAGAGATCGGACCCGTCGACGACGCCGTCGCCGTTGAGGTCGGCGTCGGGATTGTAGTTGGAGTTCCCCGAGACGGTGCCGAAGGAGTTCTGCCAGTAGAGGAGGTCGCGCCCTCCGACCTTGCCGGAGCCGTCGATATCGGCGCGCTGCTCGTTGAAGACCACGGTGAGGGCCCCGCTCTTCGACCCCACCGGGCCGTTCTGGTTGGTAATTTTCAGGAGCCGTTGCGGTCCCGGCGGCGTGTTCACCCGGGCGGTTTCCGTCACCGTGATGTTGGCGGTCAGCTGGTTGCACGAGGCAGTCGCGTGGCTGTTGACCTGAATATCGGGCCCGAAATCAGGCGTCGCCTGCGTATCGAAATTCGTTCCGGTAATGGTGATCGGTATGGTCAGCGTGCCCTGCTTCACCGAGGAAGCGGATCCGGTGACTGGCAAGGGATTCAGGTTCACGACGACCGAGGTGGCCGAAGGCGCGGGCATGCCGATGATCTCGTTGGAGAAACCGAGGCTCTCGTTACCGTTGGAATCCACCGCCTTGACCGCCAGGTAGTAGATGCGGCAGTCCTGCAGATTGGTGAGATCGGCGCTGTTCTGCGGCTGCGTCACGACGTAGCTGTTGGTATACACGCCGGGAGAGGTACCGTAATAGACCCTGTAGCCGGCCAGGTCGGCATCGCTCACGGGATCCCAGGCCAATTTGATGGTCCCGGCGGAGGCAACGGTTGGAATCAAGACCAGACCCAATGTGGCTAGCACCCAGAAAGTCCAGCGCAACATCCGCTCGAGAACCGCTCGGGTGTGGAGCTGCTGCAACGTCGGCATAGGACTCCTCGCACGCCCCTCTTACCGGCAGGCCGCGCCAGGGTCCTCCAGAGCAACCGAAATGCCATGACAACATATCGGAATGCCCACTTTTCTTGTGTTCTAAGCTATTGATTAATAGAGGCTTATTTCATTGGATGCTCTCGCCGGAAGACTGGAGAGAGACGTAGGAAGGTCCGGACATTACTGTAGGGTAATCCGAGGTTACGGATCTGCGACGACGCGCGGTTTTTATGAAGGAAAGTAGGAGGTTCAGTGGAGAAGCCAGCGCGGCAGGCCGACGTCAAGAGTCGGAGTGTGTCGGGCGGTTTCGGTTCCAGCGGGGATTCTTGAAGTTGTATTTCTTGACCTTGTAGTTCATGACTCGGCTGCTGATGCCGAGCGCGGCGGCGGCGTCTTTCTGGACCCAGTTGCTGCGCTGAAGCGCCTCCAGGACGGCCTGACGTTCCAGGTTTTCAAGGCCCATCGCTCCCCCTGACCCGACCCTCTCGGCCCCCGAGTACGCAACCCGGACCGGCTGATCCGCACGGAGGTCGAGCAGGAGGAGATCGGCGGGCTCGATCCAATCCCGCTCGCTCATCAGCACGGTGCGCTCGATGGCGTTCTTCAGCTCGCGCACGTTCCCAGGCCAGGGATGCTCCTTCAGGACGGTCGCCGCTTCCGGAGTGAATCCGCGGATCTCGCGATGCAGGTCCTTGCAGTACTTGCGCAGGAAGAGCTCCGCCAGGGGGAGGATGTCGTCCCGCCGCTCGCGCAGCGGCGGCAGATGGATGTTCACGACCGAGAGGCGATGGAACAAATCGCTGCGGAACTCCCCTCGATCGATCCCTTCGAGCAGATCGCGGTTGGTTGCGGCGATGACCCGCACGTCCACCTTGAGGGTGCGCTCGCCCCCAACGCGCTCGAACTCCTGGTCCTGGAGCACCCGCAGGAGCTTGGCCTGGGTCTGCGAGGACATGCTGCCGATCTCATCGAGGAAGAGCGTTCCCTCGTCGGCGAGCTCGAAGCGGCCGATCTTGCGCCGTAGCGCCCCCGTGAAGGCGCCCCGCTCGTGTCCGAACAGCTCGCTCTCGATCAGCTCGTCCGGCAGGGCCGCGGCGTTTACTTTGACCAGATTGTGCTCGGCCCGCCACGAGCCGCGATGGATGGCCTCGGCGACCCGCTCCTTGCCGGTGCCGGTTTCGCCCGTGATCAGCACGGTCGCCTTGCTCTTGGCCACCTTGCTCACCACCGCCAGGACATGCTTCATCTCGGAGCTCTCCGAGACGACCTCCTCGCCGTCCTGCGAATCGGCGCGCAACGCCTCGAGCTGCCGGCTCTCGCGCTGGCGCTCGAAGGCGCGCATCACCTTCATCTCCAGCTCGTCCAGCTCGAAGGGCTTCTGGATGTAGTCGTAGGCGCCGAAGCGCATGGCCTGGACCGCCGACTCCACCGAGCCGTAGGCGGTCATCACCAGGACCATGGTCCCCTCATCGACCTGCTTGGCCTTGCGCAGCACCTCCAGCCCGTCCGCCTCCGGCATGCGCATGTCGGTGATGATCAGGTCGAAGTGCTCCCGCTCGATGCGGCGGATCGCCTCGGCCCCGTTCGGATCGGCCTCGGTCTGGTAGCCGTTCTCGCAGAACAGCGCCTGCAGGTTGTCGCGCAGGATTTTCTCGTCTTCCACGATCAACAGTCGCTTCATGGTCTCACGACCTTTCCGCCGGGTGATCGGGAGCGCCAGGATAGGGAAGCTTCACGAAAAAGGTGGCGCCGCGGCCCGGCTCGCTCTCCACGTCGATGATGCCGCCATGCGAGTCGATGATCTTCTTGGCCACGGCGAGGCCGATCCCGGATCCCCCCGGCTTGGTGGTGAAGAAGGGAAAGAACAGCCTCCCCCGCGCCTCCGGGGTGATGCCGCGTCCATGGTCCCGGATCCGGATCACCGCATAGTCGGAGAGCTGGGATTCGGTTCCGGCCTCCTCCCCCGTCGGCAGCTGCGTGGCGCGCTCCGGCTCGAGGAAGGCGTCGATCTCCAGGACTCCCTCCCCCCCCATGGCGTCGTAGGCGTTGGCGATGAGATTGTGCAGCACCTGCCGGAGCTGGGTGCCGTCGGCGTGCAGCTCGGTCATCCGGGGATCGAGGCTCTGGCGGATTTCCACGCGCCCGGCCGGCCATTTGGCTCTCACCTCGCGCAGCGCCTCCCCTAAGATCGCCTCCACGTCCACCGGGCGGGGCTTGATGTAGACCGGCTTGGCGTACTCCAGGCACTGGGTCACCGCCTGATTCAGCCGGCGCACCTGCTGGACGATGCTGTCGAGCGCCAGGACGCCGGAATCGTTGCCGTCCAGCTTGGTCTTCAGGAGGGTCGCGGTGGACCCGATGTTGGCCAGGGGATTGCGAATCTCATGCGCCAGCCCGGCTGCCATCTGGCCGAGCGCTGCCAGCCGATCCTTGAGGCGCTCCTGCTCTTCGTGCTCCTCGATGTGGGTGAGGTCCTTGAAGAACAGCACCGCCCCGTTGCGCTCCCCGCTTGGACCGCGCACGTGGGACACGGTCCCACCGATGACGCGGCGAGGGTGTCCCGGTGCCCTCAGGTCCAGCTCGATGCGGGTGGGAGGGTTCTCCATTCGAAGGGAATCGAGAAGGAGCCGGCTCAGCGAAGCATGGTCGGCGAGAAGCTCCTGGCAAGCAATTCCCTGAGGGGGAACCTCGCCGACATCCAGGATCTGCTGGCCGACCTGATTGAGCGTCGTGACCCGCCCCGCCTCATCGATGGTCAGAATCCCGCAGCGGGTGCTGTCGAAGATCTGCCTGAAGAACTGTGAATTCACCCGTAAATCCCGTAGACCGGGGCTGGAAACTGGCGTCCAATCGGTTGAATGACAGATTTGTAATATAAACGGCGGGGGCCGGGGCGTCAAGAAAGGGCCACGGGGTCTGGCTTTCAGCGGGGTGGGGAAAGGCGGGAAAAGTGGATTGAAGGACTCAGGATCTTCCGTGAGGTCGCCAGAGAGCGACCAGGCTCGGATGGGAGAGCAGAAGCCTGGCTAGCCGCCAACCCAGGGCTCCCCCGAGGGTGTTCAGCGTGAGGTCGACGATGGACGGATAGTGGCCGGGTAGCACGAGTTGACCGGTTTCAATCAAAAAGCTCAGACCAGCGCACAGGGAGGTTGCCAGCGACATACTCATTCGCGGCCAAAAGAGGGACAGCAGGGCGCCAAGGGGCAGGAACCCCAACAGGTTGAACACCAGGTCGGGGCTGGTACGCTCCGCCGGGAGCTCATAGTCGATACGGCGTTCCATTTCCCGGCGCTCCCGCACCGCCGCCACGCCGGATCCATGGGGCACAACCGCGCGCTGCCCGGAAGGGACCGCGGGCGACCAGCCGAATGCGAGGTAGGCGGCGAACATGGCGCCGGCAATCAACAGCCGCGTGACGCGTGAGCGCAGCACGTCGAGAACGATCATGCGCCGCCCGAGCCTTGCGCACACGCCGCCGCACCGGTGCAAGGCCTGTCCGCAACGTGGCCCGAAGAACCGGGCCCGGTCGTGGTGTCCGGAAGCGGCGTCCCGTGCTGGTAGGTGAGCGAGCAGCGCCTCGCCCCGTCGTCGGCGAGCCGGAAAACGTAGATGCGGTATCCCGGCAGCTCCGTCTCCTGCTCCACGAGAAAGCAGGCCCGCATGGACGACAGAAATTCCTGGAAGCGCGCCTCTTCCCAGACGCGGTTCGCCGCCACCCAGAAGCGCCCCGCGTCGTCGTGCAGCTCGCCGGCTCGCTCCGATCCGGCTGGCTGGATCCGCCATCGCCGCCAGGAGGTAATCGGTCCCCGGAAGTAGTGCACGAAGGCGCGCTCCTCCGCGCCTACGGCCAGGGGCTCTCCCGGCCGGATGCGCTCCGAGACGAACTTCGCCGCCCCGCGGCTGTCGTCGCGGAAATAGCAGGAGTCGCTGAAATAGGCTGTCAGCGAGAAGGCGACCAGTCCGGCGAAGGCCGCCACCAGAACCCATCCCCAGGGCCTTCGCCCCGCAGCCCAGGCGCAGCCCGCTCCCAGCAGGACGAGATAAGCCGGCAGGGCACCCGCCGTGTAGCGGACGTTGTAGGCCACCCGGGTAAAGCGGGCCACCAGGAAAGGGCCCACGATTGAAGCTCCCACCGAGAGGATCAGGAGTGCGCCGGCCGCCGGCGCTCTCCGCAGAAGCGCGGCCGCTCCCATCAAGACCAGGGCTCCCGGGACGAGGACGCCCCACGCCACCTGGACGGGCTTCCTGCCGAACGGGGCCAGGCTCGTGTCCTCATGGAGATCGCGGCTCGATGGGCCGATCGTCAGGCCCGCCCCGAAAACAAACAATGGATAGGGAAGATGCACGAGCCGGAGCGCGCGGGGAGAGCCGGTGGAGATCTCTGACAGCGAATGCGCATTCTGGCCTGGAAGGAGGTCTACCGGATTCAAGTCGTAGGCGGCCATCAGCCATGGCAGAAAGACAAGGCCGATGAGGCCTTGAAGCAAGAGCCACCTTCCCACTTTTCTCGAGCCGGGCCTCGAGGCCAGAAGCCAGAGATTCTCACCGAGGCTCACGAAGATCCCGGCGGGGAAGGCGAAAAGCATGAGAAGGGTCGAGACGACGTGGATGACGCCGTATCTGGCGCCCTCATCCCGGCTGAAACGGTAAGCGCTCCATAGCGAAACGGCCGCGAGGAGCAGGTAGAGGCTCACGTAGCGCGCCTCCTGCGAGTACCACACGGCGAAGGGAGAAAAGGCCGCCGCCGCACCCGCAGCCAGACCGATTCGCCGGTCGACCAGATCGCGCCCGAGCAGGTAGACGGCCCCCACCAATCCGACCCCCAGGAGAGCCGAAAGCCCTCGCACCCCCGCCTCGGAGCCGCCCATCGCCAGAATCGGCGCGACGAGATAGAAGTAAAGAGGTCCGTGCCGGTTGAACAGCTCCGAGGCAAGGTCGAGGGTGAGAATCCGGTTCGCGCCCCGCATCGACAGGATTTCGTCCAGCCAGAGGCTCTGGCGCGTCAATGCGGAAAAGCGCAGCAGCGCCGCAGCCGCCAGCAGGATGCCCGGCAGCCATCTCAGCGTGCGCCACTGCGGTTTTGAGGTCGTCACCGCGAGCCGGCGGGCATCGATTCACCGCGCGGAGGAGGCTGCGAGCGGCTCTTCGGCGGTTCCCGAGCGGATGAGGGAATAGATGTTGGGCTCCGCTCCCATGTAGACCATGAGTCGGCTCAAGCCGCGCGTCATCGTGCGGTTCCGGCCCAGCAGGCCGCGCAGCCCTTTTCTCCCCTCCTCCGCCCATGCTTCGAACATGTCCACGAAGATGTTCGTGCAGCGAATCCCCTGCGAGCGGCAGAAGAGGTAATACTCGGAGCTGGTAATGTAGTTCATCTCGCTCAGCGTGCGACGAATATTGCGCAGCGACCTGCGATTGCCGGTCACTGCCCCCCAGCCCAATGCGGCCAGAGACCCGGCCGACGGAGGCAGGCAGTGCACCAGCGGCACGTCGAAGTGCCCCAACTCCACCGGGAACGTGCGGTTGGGCCCGAAGCCGATGAATGCGTAGGTTCCGAGCCGGGTCGCCTCGCGCACCACCCGCTGCCATTCACGCACGTGCTCGATCAGAAAGGAGCTGATCACCAGCTCGAAGGCAGCCGAGCGAAACGGAAGGCGGCGGGCGTCGGCACGGACGTAGGCGATGCTGCGGTCCCCCGTCTGGTAAAGCGGGGGCCAGTCGGTGCGCAGATCGGCGACGATTCCGTGACGCAGCGGGAAAGCCTGGCGGGCAGCCTCCAGGTTCCCTCCGCTCCCGCCGCCGATATCGAGCAGAATCTCGGGGGCACGGCCAATCAGCTTTCGGAGGAGCTTCATCTGATAGACACGCCCCCGCGGGTAAGCCTGCTGATACGCGAAATCGTCCATGGCGCGCTTGAGGCTGCCGCCGGAAGTCGGGTAGCCATAATCCCGCAGGATGATTTCCCGGATGCGGTTCTCGCGCTCCTGGGAGTCCATGCCCCGGCTCTCATCGGGCTCGGTGATACGGGGCGCCAGGTCATCGAGGACGGCTTTCTCTGCCGCCGTCAGATCCGAAATCGGCAGCATGCGCGGCGCTTCGTCGAGAACCGGATAGCGGGCCTCGCAGGTCGCGCATTCCAGCACTCCTTCCGCGAGAATCCGGCCAGGCTCGAGGTTGCCCTCCGGCGAGCCGGCACCCCCAAAAATGCCGAGGTCACCGGGGCGCCCGGCTTCGATGCAGGCCGGGCAGCGCATCGTCTCGAGAAGCCACGCCTTCATGAGTTCTTCTCCGACCGTCGTGCGGCCTGCCACGAGGCGAAAGGTTGTCCGGCACTCGAGCTCGTCTCGCCGGGACTTAAAAGAATGCAGGACATTATGACGCGAAATCCGGCGCGTTTCCGAGATAAGGTCACGGCTTTTCGAGCAGGGCCCGGACCATCGGAACAAGCGCTTCGCCCGCGATGCGGTTCCCTTCGGCGTTCCAGTGGCCGTCTCCCGGATAGCGATAGCGCCGAAAACCGGCGCGCGCGGCCGCTGCAAAGCTCGGGGACAAATCCCGATAAGGAAGACCCGAGGTTGAGGCGATTTCCTCCAGACGGCCCCGCTCGTCCCGGGCGTAATCGGGGTTGGCATCCCCTTCCCAGGCGAGCAGCCAGGGAACATGCTTCGCTTCGAGGGTCCCCTGCAGCTCCTGTAACAGCAGTCCGACAATTCTCCAGCAATCCTGGCGGCAACCCTCCGGTGAGGCGCTGGTCTCGGCCGCTGCCTGCTTGCTCGAGTCGCGGAATCTTTCCAGCAATCGCCTTTGATAGAGGAAAAAGCGCACCAGTGCGCTTTTGCGCAAGGCCCGTTTCGTCATGGACATGTGATAGCGCTTGAAAGGTAGCGCTTCGAGCGCACCGTCGGGTCCCAGGGCATACTGCTGGGTCCACCGTTTGTCCTCCATGCAACGGCACGAATCCGAGGCGTCGTTCCGAATGAAGAGATAGACGATAAGGTCGGGAGAATAGTCGAGGACGTAGCGCTGCACCAGGTGAAGCACCTGCGAGGCGCCGTATCCGGAAACCCCGAAAGAGTAGACTTCAGCGTCGATACCGTCCTTCCGCAGGCCGCGCTCCAGAACGCTGGACAACAGCTGTTCCTGCTCCACGTACATCCCTTCCACGAAGGAATCCCCGACCACTGCGATGCGCAGCCGGCCGGGAACGCGCTGCTTCGTATACTCGCGGGGCGCATTCCAGCCCTCGGCGTTCACCCGGAACTGGGCGTCGATTCCCCCCGATCGGATGAAGCGACCCGATTGCCCCGGGCGGAGTGCGCAGCCCACTCCCGGAAGATCTTGGTATTCGACGTCGTCGGTCACGTGAACGAAGAGACGCAACGCCGCCTCCATGACCGCCAGCGTGATCAGCACCGAAGCGAAGGAGAGAAAAAGTCCGCGGAACAGATTGCGCAGTCCGCTCAAACGACCGCCATCCGGGTTTCCCTTTCAAACCGCACGATCGTGCCTGCGCATGACTTTAGTTCTTGTTGCCCGGACTTCCGATCGCCGGATTCTCTTCCGGGCGGACGAGCTCGCAGCCCTCGGGAGGGCAGACCTGGCGGGAGAGCCGCATCCGGTTGGCCGCAATCCAGGCGTAAATCCGACGCGCCAGTCCCCGAATGAGCGGAACATCGTACACCCAGGTGAAGTGCCTCCAAACGGGAAGCTGCGAGGCGATCTGCCGGATGCCGTCGGCGCCGACATGAATCTTGCCGTCGGGATCGACAACCCGGATGCCGCTGTTGAAATCCCCATCGGTGAGGCCCGGTATCTTCTCCTCGATTCCGGGGGTGCGCCGCGGAAGATACACCATCCGCGCCTTCCGGTCGCGGCGGCGAATCTCGTCAATGCTGCGCCGGCAGAATGCGCAGTCTCCATCGTAGATCACCACGACGGCGCCGAACGGGATCTCAAGCGAGGCCTGGGAGCCGGAAACATGGGAAGGAGAGCTCATGGGATCGTCCTCAAGACGGCCGCGATCGGCGGTGCTTTTCCAGAGCCGCGCTGCATCCCTGAAGCACCTTCCGGGCGTTGTCCTGCCAGGACAGGGAGGTCGCCGCGCGGGTCGCGGCGGCGGCGCCCAGCCGCTGACGGAGCGCCGGATCGTCGACCAGCTCGAGAACCGCGCGAATCATCGCATCCGCGTCCCCCGGCGGGAAGAGAAGACCTTCCTCCCGATCCTGCATCACTTCGCGGACCGGGTCGTAGGCGGGCGCGACAACGGCCTTGCCGGCCGCCATCCATTCGATCATCTTCAGCGGCGAGCCGTAGAAGAGGGTTTCGGGCAGCACGCCGATTTGGAACGACGCCACCAGCCGTGGGACCCGGGCATGTGGCACGCGGCCGGTGAAGATTACCCGGTCTCCGAGCGGCTCGGCCAGCCGCCGGGTCACGTCGATCTCGGGACCGTCCCCGACCATCAGGAACCGGGCGGAGGGTCGGACGGCGCCGACCTCCTGCAGCATGCGTCCCAGGTGCTCCACCCCGTGCCACTTGCGGAAGGAGCCCACGAAGCCGACCACGGGCAGCTCGGAAGGATCCCAGGGAATGCCGGGATCGCGCGGCGCCCCGGGCTTGAAGACTTCCAGATCCGCACCGTTCGGCGCCACGACGAACTTGCCGGGATCGACACGGTGCCGCTCGACCAGATAGTCGCGCAGCCGGGAGGAGACGACGGCAACGGCGTCGGCGCGTCGCAGCTTGACGCCTTCGAGCCAGGCCGAGACCCCGGGCAGGTGTACGTAGGGATCCTGATACAGGGTCCCTTCCTCGGCAGGTGAGTTCATCTCCAGAACCAGCGGCAGGCCCAGCCGCCGCGAGACCCTCAGGCAGGAGGCGGTCAGGACGTGATCCCGGACCAGCAGGACTTCCGGCCGATCGGCGGCCAGCAGCTCCTGCTCGCGCCGCGCGTAGCGCAGGTTCCACAGCAGCTCCTTGGGATCGTGCAGGTAACGGCCGAACCGGCGCTTCAGCCGCGAGCGCGCTCCGCCCGAGCCGCCGGCTGCAGCACCGCCCCCATCCGGAGACAGGTTCATGGCCCGCTCCCTCAGGTCATGGCCGAGGGCCTGGGCGGCCTTGGCGAACTGCCGCACGTGGTGTCGTCCCGTGTCCTCGGACACGAGGTAATGGATGTAATCGATTTTCATGGAAAGATCGATCGAGAGGGTTTGTCAGACCCGCGGGCCTGCGCCATGCTGCCGCCGCCCCGACGGCAGGCTGTCTGGCGGGATTCTCCTACTGGAAAATCAAATGGGTCGGGACCGACGGCGGCGTCTTGTCGACAACCGCCTGGCTCCCCTGAATGATCGAGTTGCCGGTGTTGCCCAAGGTGTCGACCAGGGCCCCCGTAGCCAGCGAAAAGCTGCCGGCGCCGTCGGGTATGGCCGACCCGATCACCATTGTCCCCGTGAACGTCGTCCCGGGCAAGGTCCCGGTCAATGCGATGAGCATGGTGGCTCCGCTGCTGTCCCTGAACGTGAGGGGAGTGGGAAGACTCGCCAGACTGCGGTTCGCGAGGAGGGTAACGCTCCACGTGGCGGGCTTCAGCAGCCATGCCCCGTCGCTGGGCCGCACCGGGGCGGAAGCAATGCTCAGGCTCGCGGTCGGAGGACCGGTCGGGGCGCCCATGTACTCGTCGGCACCGATGTCCACGGGGGCGGCCCGCGTATCTCGATCGATGTCTTGCGCCGATCCGGTAGTACCCCGATCTTTGCAGGAAGCGTCGGTCGACGCCAGGTGCAGGTCCCAGGTTCCGATGGCTCCCGCGACGTTGACCAGGGTGCTGGCCGCACTGCGATTGTTGCGGCCGAATCCGGTGGCCAGGGTGCTGTTGGTGTAG
>DASTZC010000265.1 GCA_035764505.1 Candidatus Polarisedimenticolia bacterium | reverse complement strand
CGTCGTGCTGGCGGTCTGGGCCCACGACAAGCCGCAGCGGGTCTTCCTGACGGCGCTGCTCGGAGGGTTCCTGGGCCGGCTGATTCTTTTCGGCGGCGGCATCGCGCTGCTGGCGACGGCGACCGAATTCCCGGTGGCCGCTTTCATGGCGGGGCTGTTCGGCTATTACGTGCTGTTCCAGATTCTGGAGATCCGGGCGCTGCGACGGCTGTCCGCCGCGCGTCCAGCGGGACTTCCTTAGGAGCGCGATCGCATGATGTCCCCCTGGCTCAGGTTCCTCGCGGAAGAGCCCGCCGCGTCGCACGCCGCTTCGACGGCCGAGGCGGCGGGGCACGAGGCGCCGGGCAAATTCGACGCCGGTCACATGATCCTGGAGCACATCCTCGACTCGCACGAGCTGGAATTGCCGTTCCTGGGCCACGTCCACCTGCCTGAAATCCACCTGTTCGGCCTCGACATCTCGATCACGCGGCACGTGGTTATGATGTGGGTCGCCTCGCTCCTCGTGATCACAGTGGGATTCCTGGCGGCGCGCAGCATCCGCCACGCCAAGGGGCGGATCGGTCACCTGGTGGAGATGGCGGTGCTCTTCGTGCGCGACGAGATCGCCATCCCCAACATCGGGCACGAGGGGGCGCGCTACGTGCCTTATTTGTTGAGCACTTTTTGCTTCATCCTGTTCTGCAACCTGCTGGGCCTGGTCCCCTTCGGCGCCACGGCCACCGGTAACATCAGCGTCACGGCGGGCCTGGCGATCATGGCCTTCCTGATGATCCAGTTCTCGGGCGTCCGGCAGTACGGCCTGGTCGGGCATTTCCGTCATTTGGTTCCTCACGGTGTGCCGGCCTGGCTCATCCCGATCATGGTGCCGGTCGAGATCATCGGCATGATCGCCAAGCCCTTCTCCCTGTGCATCCGGCTCTTCGCCAACATGATGGGGGGGCACATCGTCATCCTGTCGCTGCTCGGTCTGATCTTCATCATGGGTGCCTGGTTCGTGGTCCCCATCTCGGTCGGCTTCGCGCTGTTCATCAACCTGCTGGAGCTGCTGGTGGCATTCATTCAGGCCTACATCTTCACCATGCTGACCTCGCTGTTCATCGGGATGTCGGTTCATCCCCACTAGTCTCCCGGGAAGGAATCCCGGGAGCCCTTCAAGGAGAGAGAATGGAAATGGGTCCTAATGCATTGGGTCACCTGGCGGCGGGCATCGGAGCGGGGCTGACGGTCATGGGCGGCGCCGCCGGCATCGGCAAGCTGGCCGCCTCCGCCATGGACGGCACCGCCCGCCAGCCGCAGTCCGCCAACGACATCCGGACTTCGATGATCATCGCGGCGGCCCTGATCGAGGGGGCGACGTTCTTCGGCCTGGCGGTGTGCATTCTGCTCGTCCTCCTCAAGGCGTAAGGCGGGGGGCGAATGGGACAGTCTCTCGTACAACCGAATCCCGGGCTGATCATCTGGACGATCGTCACCTTCGTCCTGCTGGCGTTCGTCCTCAAGAAGCTCGCCTGGAAGCCGATTCTCGATCGGATCGAGACGCGGGACCGGACGATCCGCGAAGCGCTGGAGGAGTCGAAGCGGGCGCGCGAAGCGGCCGACGAAGCTCTGGCGAAGAACAAGGAGATGCTGGCGCAGGCGCGCGCCGAGGCGGCGCGCATCGTCGAGACGGGGCAGAAGGAGGCCGAGAAGGTCCGCTCGGAGATCCTCGAGAAAACCAAGGGGGAGGCGAACGCGGTCCTGGAGCAGGGACGCAAGCAGATCGAGTTCGAGACGCGTCAGGCGGTCGCCCAGCTCAAGGGGACGGTGGTCGACGTGGCGCTGCAGGCGGCCGGCAAGCTGATTCAATCCTCCCTCGACGACGCGCAGCACCGCCGCCTGGTCGAGCGCTACCTGGAGGAGCTTCCCCCGCCGACCAAGAGCCACTGAAGCGGGACGGCTGACGCCTGGAACACGGCCGGGCCGGGCGCGTCACCGCGCAGGCCCGTCCATCCGGCATGGGCCGGCCCGTCAGCCCGGCAAGAAGGACCGATGCCAGCCCGCCCTTCCAACATCCTGATCCGGGTTCCCCCTGCACGGAGCTCGGATCTGCGCTATCCGTTGCGGGTCGGGCCGGGACTCCTTTCCCGGCTTCCCCCGGAGCTTTCCCGTCTCCTTCCCGCCCACCGATACTTCCTCATTACCGATCGGCACGTCGCCCGGCTCCATGGCCGGCGGCTGCTCGGGGCCCTGCGCCGGCATGGGTTGGGCGTCAGGCTCCTTGTGGTTCCGTCCGGGGAGCGCGCCAAGACCCGCGAGACGAAATCGCGCCTCGAGGACCGGATGATTGCGGCGGGAGGAGGGCGCGACACGGCCATCCTAGCCCTCGGGGGCGGCATGATCACCGACCTGGCCGGCTTCACCGCCGCCACCTACCTGCGGGGCGTTCCCTATCTTTCGATTCCGACGACCTTGCTGGCGATGGTGGATGCGGCGATCGGGGGAAAGACGGCCGTCGATCATCCGGCGGGGAAGAATCTGATCGGCGCCTTCCACCACCCGCGCGCCGTCCTCGCCGATGTCTCAACACTCGCGACCCTTTCGGAGCGCGACTTCCGGTCGGGCCTGGCGGAAGTGGTGAAGAGCGCGGTGGTGGGCGACGCAGCCCTGTTCCAGCGGCTCGAGCGCTCGCGCGCCGCGGTCCTGTCGCGGCACCCCTCGGCCCTGACCGATCTCGTCATCGCCTGCGGCCGCGTCAAATCGGGCGTCGTGCGCGCCGACGAGAAGGAATCCGGGAAGCGGGCAATCCTCAATTTCGGCCATACGGTCGGCCACGCTCTGGAACGCCTCTCGCGATACCGCCTCACCCACGGCGAGGCGATCGCCATCGGCATGTGCGTCGAAGCGCGGGCCGCCGAGGCCGCCGGGATCCTGCGCACCGGAGAGGCGG
>DASTZC010000264.1 GCA_035764505.1 Candidatus Polarisedimenticolia bacterium | reverse complement strand
CGTTGCCACGCGTCGCGGCCGGGTCGCCTGTGCGGCTCCGAGTGGCGCCCTTCGAGCCGGAGGGATAGGTGATGACCGGACGCTGGAACGTATCGCTGTCGTAGCCTTCGTGCTCGTAGGACCCTCCCACCTTCAGGTCATGTGTGCCCGCCGCCTCGCCGACGTAGAGCGAGAAATCCTCGAGCCAGGAAAAGCGGGTGCGGTGATCGTGGTACTCGAAAACGGCCGGACCGGTGGTCCTTCCGTCCAGGTCGGTGCCGAGGTCCCGGTCGGGAGCGAGCGGCATCCGGTACTCACCGCTCTCCGGTCGACCGTTGCCGTTGGCATCGATCCAGAAGGGGGTCGTCGTCATTCCCGAATCGCCAACGACGTCCAGCCGGCCATTGCCGTTGCGATCCTCGGTGTCGTAGCGCCCGTTGCCGCGCGTCCCTTCCACGTAATCGGAGGGGCAGTAGCCGACCCACTGATCGCAGTAATAACGAATCCCGACGTCCTCCTGAGGATCCAGCGTGCCGTTCAGGTTCGCGTCGATTTCCGAGTCGAGTCGTCCGTTGCAATTCAGATCCTCGTGTCCGTACCCCTCGCATCCTGCTTCGCTGGCCCGAACCCTCCCGTCGCCGTCGAGGTCCTCGTTGCCCTCCGCAAAATTGTTGAAGTTGATGTCCTCGTAGACGTCGAAATGGCGGTCGTCGTCCCAGTCCTCGCCGGGATCCCGCTCCCTGGCGTCGAAGATGCCGTTGCCGTTTCCCCCCCATTCCGGATGGTCGTCGATGTACAGGACGCCGTTGTCGTTGGTGTCGGGGTCGGTGGTGGGATTCTGCGAAAAGCGGTTGTCGAACCAGGAGACCGCCGATTCGAGCATCCGCGTCGGTGAGAAGACCGCCGATTCCCGCAGCGTGAGCGTCGGGCCGCCGCGGGTGAGGTAATACCCCGACTCGGCATCGGCAAGGCTGTCGATCCCTTCGTTCTCTCGGTGCTCCTTGTCGAGAATGACCGAGAAGGCGAGACGGTGCGATGCATGCATCTGCCAGGTGGTCTTGAAGAATCCCCGATAGCCGTAGACCGGGGTCACGAACGCATGCGTGAGGGCATTGACCGGTGTCTCCTGGTGGATGTACTCGGCGGCCAGGTAGTACCAGAGGCGGTCGGCGACGATCCTGCCTGAGACCGACAGGAACGGCATGAGATCGGTGAAGTGCTGCTCCCGGACCACCTTGTCGCCCTGGAAGCCTCCCGTCAGCTCGGGGTCGTCGAGCCCGGCGCCGTCCCCGTCCAGCAGGCCGCTGCGCACGAAGAGCTTAAAGGTTCCCGCGAACTCGTTGCTTCCCGATTTCGTGAGGATGTTGGCGAAGCCTCCCTGCGCGCGGCTGTACTGCGCGGTCGCGGCGGAAGTGATCACCTCCAGCTCCTGGATCGACTCGATGTTCAGGTTCTGGCCGAAATAGCCGGTGAACGGGTCGGTGGTGCTGACGCCATCTACCAGGGTGACGACATCGGTGTCGCGGGCGCCATGAATGTTGGGGTTGCCGGTCCCGTTCACGTCGGTGACGCCGGGGGCCAGGGTCAGGATGTCCTGGTAGTCGCGCCCCAGGATCGGCAGCTCGGCGATGAACTCGGAGGTGAAGGTGGTGGAGGCGGTGACCTTCTCGGTGTCGAGGGTCTGGCTCTTCCCCTGGACGCGGACCGTTTCCTTCAGGTCGGTGGCCGGCCGGAGCGCAACGTTCTGGACCAGCGTCCTGCCTGACTCGAGCGACAGGTCCGAAAAGATGATGGTGGTGTATCCGGCCAGGGAGACCGTCAGCTCGTAGTGCGGGCCGGGAGGGAGGAGCAAGAAGCGGAACTCTCCGTCGGCATGGGTGATCGTTCCCTGCTCCTGGAAGGCAACCTCCCGGTTGCGCAGGATGACACCGGCCCCGGGCAGCGGCCTTCCCAGCGCGTCGAGAACCTTCCCGGTCAAAGTCGCATCGTCCGCGGCACGCGTGGCGGTGAGCGCCACGGCGCAGACCGCGAAAGCCGACAGAACCCATCCAATGGTCCGGCGCATCCGTCCCCCCGACGTCGCGCTAGAAATCGAACTGGAACCCGACCTGGAACCGTCGCCCGAAATCACGCTCGCCGTCCAGCGAGACCTGCGGCGGGAAGACCACGGGCCCCTCCTTCCCGAGATAGAGCAGCTGGACAGGTTTCTGACGGACATCGTAGACGCGCAGGTTGTCGCTGTTGAGAAGATTGTAGACTTCGAAGAAGGCCGAAGCGGAAGACTTCCCGATCACGAAACTCTTCATCACCCGCGCGTTGAACAGGTAGGAAGCCGGGTTGCGGTGCACGTTGCGAGCTTCGGGAGTGAACCCGAACCCTTCGGGACCCAGCTGACCATAGACCCGCCGCCCCATCAGGAAGCCCGCATCGTCCTCGTCGAGATAGTTGCTGAAGCTCGAATAGGGCAGCCCCGAAGCCCAGAGCGCGGTCCCTCCCAGCCTCCAGTCGCCCGGAAGATAGGCGACGGCGTTGAACTTGACGACATGGCGCTGGTCGTAGTCGAGGTAGCCCCACTCCAGCTCCGCCAGCGCCGGGTCGTTCCCGACCAGGGAATTGAAGCTCTCGGCGTCACCCTGCGTCGTCGAATAGGTGTAGCTCGCCTCCATCTGCCATTTCCGCTTCAGCCTGCGGACGAACTCGAGCTCCCAGCCTCGATAACGCTGCTCGTTGGTGTTCCCGAGATGGAAGACGCGGTTGAACAGGAAGTTCTGTATTGCCAGATCGGGTGCGCCGTTGGGAACCCGCTCGCATTCGACTTGGGGAAGCGGCGGCGAGCAGATCGTCGTGCCGAGGCGATCGAGCAATTGGCCCGTCGCCGGATCGCGCACGAGCTGGTGATTCAGGTCCACGTCCTGGAGCTGATCGTGGAAATCGCGATGGACGTACCGCAGCGAGACCAGGACCTCGGGAGTCAGCTCCCGCCGGAATCCCGCCGTCCACTCGTTGCTATAGGGGGTGGACAGGCCGCGATCCACCTGAAAAGCGGAAAGCGGCGATTGGGAAACAGCGAGTCCCAGCATATTGTCGGGATAACCTTCATCGTCCACCCCGTCGTGGTCGGTGACGTAGTCGCGCACGACGGTATCCGGGCCCTGCTCGAGGACCAGGCTGCCCAGAAACAGCTTGTCGTAGTAGCGTCCCCAGGAGCCGAAGGCCATCGTCTTCCCGTCCCCCCACGGGTCCCAGCTGAGGCTGAGGCGTGGTGCCAGATTGGAGTTGGTGATGTCGAAGGTCTCCGCGGATCGCACCCGTCGGGCATTGCCAATCTCGCCTGGGAGATCGTTGCTGCCATCCCCCGTGAGATCGCCGAGGTGCTGGGAGAATATCTCCACTTCCCGCTGATGGCGCGTGAAGCGTCCAAAAGCCGCCTTGATCAGCTGGTGAGCCAGCGCCTCCCGATACAGGTCGCCGCCGGGACCGCAGTTGCGCAGCGGGTCCGAGCAGAGGCCCAGGTCGTTCATCCGATCGTCGCCGTTGGTGTCCACGCCCGCCGCTTTCATGAGCGCGTCGAACTCCCCGCGCTCGGCCACGGGATCGAAAGGCGTGTAGCCGTAGGAGGAGAGGTCCTCGTAGTCGAACCGCAGTCCTATCCCAAAGGTCAGATTGGGCACCGGCTTCCAGGTGTCCTGGAAGTAGAGGCCCAGGTTGTCCCCGGTGGCCGTGTTGTTGACGACGGCTGGAATCCCCAGGATGGCGGTAGCCGCCGACGGTCTGGCATTGGTGCTGTTGCTCGACCCGCGGCTGTGCGTGGCGGTCAGGGCGCGCGTCGGGACCTCGAGGGTGGCCCGCTGGAAAGTTCGGGCATCGTATCCTTCGTGCTCGTAGATTGCTCCTCCCTTGAAATCGTGCGTTCCGAGGGCCTCCGCGACGAAGAAGGAGGAATCCTCGCGCCAGGTGATGCGTTTCCGGTGATCGTGGTAATCGACCTTGTAAGGACCCGTGGTCCGGCCGGCGGGATCGGTGTGCATCTGGCGGTCGGGAGGGAGCGGGACGCGAAACTCGCCCGGATCTGGAACCCCGTCGCCGTCGGCGTCATTCCAGAAGGGGGTCGTCGTGTAGCCTGAATCGCCCACGACGTCGAGGAGCCCGTTGCCGTTGCGGTCCTCGGTATCGAAGCGTCCGTTCCCCCGCGTTCCTCCTTCCGTAGACGCCGGACAAAAGGCTTTCTTGCCGACGCAGTCGTAGGGGATCCCCACGTCTTCTTCGGGATCGACCCTGCCGTTCAGGTTGGTGTCCGTCTCCGAATCCATCAGCCCGTTGCAGTTGAGGTCCTCCTGGTTGTACCCCTCGCAGCCGGAATGCCAATCCCGGGTCCAACCGTCGTCATCGAGGTCTTCGGAGGGAAGCGGAATCCCGTTGAAGTTGAGGTCCTCGAAGATGTCGTAGCGGCCGTCCAGGTCCCAGTCTTCCCCGGGGTCGCGCTCGCTGGCCTGGAGGATGCCGTCGCCGTTGCCACCGAGATCCGCCTGATCGTCCACGTAGAGAATGCCGTTATGGTTGGTGTCGGGGTTGGTGGTGGGAACCGTGCTGAAGCGGTTGTCGAACCAGGAAAGGGTCGATTCCAGCAAGGAGACAGGGGAAAAGACCGCGGTCTCGATCAGCGTGAGGGTGGGACCGCCGCGCGAAGCGGTATAGCCCGATTCGATGGCGGTGCTGCTGCTGAGGCCCTGGTTCTCCTGGCGCTTGTCGTCTACCGCCGCCCAGAAGGCAAGACGGTGCGCCGGGTGCATCTGCCAGGTCACCTTGAGGAAGTTCCGGAACTCGTAGGTGGGCGTCACGAATGCCTGGCTCAGCGCATGGACCGGGGTCTCTTGCTGGACATATTCGGTGGTGAAGTAGTACCAGAGCCGGTCCCGCACCAGCGCGCCGGAAAGGGCGAGAAAGGGCATGAGGTCGGTGAAATGCATATCGCGCAGCTCGCGCTCCTCCTGGAACCCTCCAACCAGCTCGGGGTCCTCGGTTCCGGCGCCATCGCCGTCCAGTCGGTTGGAGCGCACGAACACCTTGAAGGTCCCCTTGAATTCGTTGCCTCCCGATTTGGTGAGAATGCTGGCGAAGCCCCCCTGCGCGCGGCTGTACTCCGCCGTGGCCGCGGAGGTGATCACCTCCAGCTCCTCAATCGACTCGATGTTCAGGTTCTGCCCGTAGTAGCCGGTGAGGGGGTCGGTCGTGCTGACCCCGTCCACCAGCGTGACGACGTCGGTGTCCCGGGCGCCGTGGATGTTGGGATTTCCCGTGCCGTTCACGTCGGTGACACCCGGCGCGAGCGTGAGGATGTCCTGGTAGTCACGCCCCAGGATGGGCAGCTCTGCGATGAAGGTGGAGGTGAAGGTGGTGGAAGCGGTGACTTTCTCAGTGTCGAGGGTCTGGGTTTTGGCCCTGACTCGCACGGTTTCCTTGAAGTCGCCGGCCGGCAGGACGACGTTCTGCTCGAGGCTTTCGCCGGGCTCGAGAGAGATCTCCGTGATGACGATGGTGGTGTAGCCGGGAAGTGAAATGGTTATTTCGTAATGGGGGCCCGGTGGCAACGAAGGGAAGCGGAAGGCCCCTTGCGCGTCGGTGATCGTCCCTTGCTCCCGGAGGCCGGAGGCCTGGTTGGCCACGACGACGGTGGCTCCGGGGAGCGTGGACCCGGCGCCGTCAACAACCTTGCCGCGCAGGAACGCTTCCGGAGCGGCCTCGAGGAACGTCGCAATCGACAGAAGGAAAGCGAGGCACACCGGGGGGCCGAATCTCCGCCCCATGGTTACCTCCCTTTCCCCAAACCTGTACGAGAGCCGGATACGGAGACTGACTGAGCTTGACCCGACAGTAACAGAGTGCCCGGAAGAGCGTCAATAGCTGCTTCCGCCGACGGCAGGAGCCGCCGAATCCAGGCCGATTGACGCCGCCCCAGGGGGAGGACTAGGCTGCATTTCAAGGCAGCAATGATCCCCTACGGTTCAAGGAGACCTCCATGCGCGGCAGAATCGGCCTCGCGACACTCCTGGTCCTGCTTTCCGGAACCATCCTTTCATGCACCATCGAGCCCAGGTCTTCGTCGCCGCGCGTCGAGGCTGAAGTCGAGGCCGCCGGCTCGCCGCCTCTGCGCTGGTCGATGGAGAAATGGCGCGATGCGCACGAGGAAGCCGAGGCGGCGATGCTCGCTCCCATGGGCGACAAGCGAATCGCCCGGTGCGAGGCGTTCCTGCAGAAATATCCGGATTATCCCGAGCCGGAGGTGGTCCTGCGGGAGCTGATCGATGCCATCCTCGAGAAGGATCGGGGGAAGCTGGACTACGCGCGTCTGAACGGGCTTCTGCAGCGCATGCTCAGCCGGCCTTCGCAGTACTACACCCCCGACTTCGTTCTCGATTGGTACTACCTGAAGCACTCCTTTCCTCCCGAGATGGCCGAGCCCGCAGTCGCCAGGGTCCGCCAGGCGATTGACCGGGACAGGAAGGCACTCGCTTTGGAGAGCGATCCCCGGAAAAGGCGGGAGGCCCAGGGGCGGCTCGATAAGAGGGAGTTCAATCTTTCCATCGCCGAGGGGCGGATACTCATCGCCCGGCACGAATACGCCGCGGCGATTCGCAAGCTGCTGGAAGCCGAGGCGGCCGATTCGGGAATCGGCTCCGCGGGATTGACCCTGGTAGCCCCCCGGGGCGTCGTATCCGCAAGCCTTCCCAACGGCACGATTGCCTCGGACCGGCTCAATCTCGCCCTCGCCGCCGCCTACGCCGGGACCGGCAAGCGAGCCGAGGCGATGGTCCGCCTGGAGCGCGTGCGAAACTTCTCGGCGCAGTTCTATCCCGATGTCGGAGAGGGGATCGAGGCGGTGCGCAAGGAGCTGTCCCTGCAGCCGCCGGAACCAAGAGAGGTGCGGTCCGACCCGAAACCGTCGCGCGATTTCCGCTTCAAGGATCTCCAGGGCAGGCAGGTGGCGCTCTCCGATTTCCGTGGGCGCGTCGTCCTGGCCATGTTCTGGTCGACCTGGTGAGGGAGCTGCGCCAGCGACCTGCAGGTCCTGCAGGACATCGAGAACAAGTACCGGGATCGTGGAGTCACGCTTCTCGCCGCGAGCATCGACGGCCCCGAGACCCAGCCCTCCATTC
>DASTZC010000263.1 GCA_035764505.1 Candidatus Polarisedimenticolia bacterium | reverse complement strand
TCGCCCCCTTTGAGCTCCTCGCGCTTGTGGGTGAAGCCCTGGTAGAGCTTGACTGTGAAGCGGAAGCCGGGGCGGTTTGCCACGCGCTGCGCCCAGGAAACCGCCGAGCGCGGCGCGGGGATGCGGTAGAAGCTGGTGTTGATCTCGATGGTGTCGAAGAATCCCGCCAGGTAGGCGAGGCGATCGAAGCGGGTCGAAGCCGCGGCCGGATAGACCAGGCCTCCCCAGTCGTCGTACGACCATCCCGCCACGCCCATGCGAATCATCGCAGGCCTCGCAAGAGGGTGGCGGCGGGCGATCGCCCTGGCTTATACTCCGCGCGGATCTTGAAAGGAGGCGGCATGGCAGCACCTATCGAGCCGGTTCCCCCCCCGTCCTGTGAAGCCGAGTATGCGCTGGAATCGCCGCAGACCTGCCCGCAATGCAAGAAGGAGGTCTCAACGCTCCAAGTGGTACGCCTCCTCCGTTCCAAGGTCAACTTCACCTCCACGCTTCCCCGCCGCGGCCACGTGATCATCTGCCCCGAGTGCAAGGCGATCCTGTCGGCCGAGCTGGGAGGAAACCTCTAGCTCGCCCTTTGCGGCGGCATCGTCCAGACTAACGCCATGAGCGCCCAGAGTCTCATCAGCCTCGCCCTGGGTTTGGCCCTGAGCGCCGCCTGCGGCTTCCGCATTTTCGTGCCGCTGCTGGCGATCAGCCTGGCGGCCCGCCACGATTATGTCCAGCTCTCCTCCGGCTTCTCCTGGATGGCTTCGGATGCGGCCCTGATCGTCTTCGCCACCGCCACCGTCCTGGAGGTCTGCGCCTACTACGTCCCCTGGCTGGACAACTTCCTCGACGCCGCCGCCACCCCGGCGGCCATGTTGGCCGGGATTGTCGCCAGCGCCTCGGTGTTCGTCGAGCTGCCGCCGCTGGTCAAGTGGAGCGCCGCCCTGATCGGCGGCGCGGGCGCCGCCGGCTTCGTGCAGGGGGCGACCGTGCTGCTGCGCATCAAGTCCTTGGCCACCACCGGAGGCGCCGGCAACCCCGTAGTCTCGACCGCCGAGCTGGCCGGCTCGACCGCCACCTCCATGCTGGCGATCGCCCTTCCCATCGTCTGCTTCACCCTCCTCGCGCTCGGCTGCTTCTTCGTGTTCCGCCAGGCGGGACGACTCTTCTTCGGCCACCGCCGGCTCGGCTGAGCCGGGCGCCGCTTCTTGACACCCCCTTCGGGAGGGATCTAATCTCGCTGCAACTCGCAGCGGCTTAATCGATCCGGAGCGACCCTTTGCGGGCCGGACTCCGAGGAGGTCCCATGGCCGACAAGCCCCGTCTCGTGGATTATTTCTATACCCACTGCATGGACAGCCCGGGCGACGCGCTGCGCATTCTGAGCATGCTCAAAGACTCCGGCGTCAACCTGCTGGCCTTCTCCGCCTTCCCGGATGGTCCCAACCGCAGCCAGATCGACTTCATCCCCGAGAACGCGGAAACCCTCCTGCAGGCCGCCAAGAAAGCGGGAGTCCCGCTCAGCGAGAAGAAGCGCTGCTTCCTGATCGACGGGGCGGACCGCCCCGGCGCCGTGGCCGAGATTCTCAAGATACTCGCCGACGCCAAGATCAATGTCACCGCCTGTGATGCCGTGTGCGCCGGCAACGGACGCTACGGCGCCATCCTGTGGGTGGCGCCGGCGGCCCTGCAGGCGGCGGCCAAGGCGCTGGGGGCCTGAGAGCAGTCCAATCAAATTTTGCGGCCGACGCCTCGGAGACATCGTCATGAACCAGGCCGTCATACACAAGAATTGCCAGAGCTGCGGCATGCCCCTCAAGCGCGACGAGAAGGGGGGCGGCAGCAACCTGGATGGATCGCGCAGCACCACCTATTGCAGCTATTGTTACAGCGGCGGGAAGTTCACGTCCCCCGACATCACCGCTCTCGAGATGCAGGAATTCGTGAAGGGGAAGCTGCGCGAGTTCGGATTCCCCACCCCGCTGGCCTGGATGTTCACGCGCAATATCCCGAAGCTCGAGCGCTGGAGTCCCAAGGGTAAGTGACAGCCTCCCGGTTCGGCACCTTTCGCAAGGCCATCGTCCGGCCGCCGGGACCCGGCTTCGAGAAAGGGATCACCTCGTCCCGCCTCGGCCCTCCCGATCTCGCCAAAGCCCAGGAGCAGCACGAAGCCTATTGCCGGGCGCTGGAGCGCTGCGGCGTCGAGGTGATTCGGCTGGAGGCGGACGCGTGCTTTCCCGACTCGACGTTCGTGGAGGACGTGGCCGTGCTGACGCCGCGCAATGCGATCCTGGCCCGGCCCGGTGCGGAGAGCCGTCTCGGCGAGGTCGCCGGGATCCGGGGCGAGCTGGCGCGGCACTTCACCTCGGTGCGGGCCATCGAGGATCCCGGCACGCTCGACGGCGGCGACATCTGTGAGGCGGGAGAGGTAGTCTTCATTGGCGTCTCACGGCGGACCAACGAAGAGGGGGCACGGCAGCTCGCGGCAATCCTCGAGGAGGAGGGCTTGACCCCCATCCCGGTGGATATCCGCGCCTCAAAGCAGCTCCTGCACCTGAAAAGCGGCATTGCCTGCCTCGACGCCGGAGTCCTGGCGCTCGTTCCGGAGCTGGCGGCGCGTCCCGAGTTCGCCGGCTTCCAGGTGGTCCCGGTGGATCCTGAGGAGGAATACGCCGCCAACTGTGTCCGGGTGAACGACCGCATCCTGCTGGCGGACGGCTTTCCGCGCTTCCTGGCGGCGATCCGCGAGCGGCGCTACGAGCCGATCGTCCTGGACGTCTCCGAGTTCCGGAAGATGGATGGCGGACTGAGCTGCATCTCGCTGCGCTTCTGACGTCACCCACGGTCCCGTTTCACATCCTCCACCGAAGGTCTATAATCGCCGCATCCTGATTCTTCTCACGAGTCGCGCGCCAGCCATCTTACGGGGGGGGCCCAATGAGATACCGCGGCGTTGCTATTCTTGTCCTATTCCTGGCCATCGGAATGTCGGCGGGGCAAGCCCGGATTAGGGAGCTGACTTTCGCCCAGCGCGTCGAAGCGCAACGCGCCATCGAGAAGGTCTACTACTCCCACCAGATCGACGCGAGGAGGCCTTTCGACGAAGCCGTTCCACGCGCCGTGCTCGAAGAGAAGGTCCGCGATTACTTGAAGCAATCGGCAGCGCTCGAGCGGCTGTGGCGGACGCCGATTACCGCCGAAGCGCTGCACCGTGAGATCGATCGTATCGGTCGGAACAGTCGCCTCCCCGATCGCCTCAGGGAAATCTATGCTGCGCTCGGGAACGACTCATTCCTTATCGAGGAGACGGTCGGTCGCGCTGCGCTGACAGGCCGCCTGACGCGCAGCTTCTTCGCCACGGATGCCAGGTTTCACGACTCGACGAGGACCGAAGCCCTGCAGCTGCGCGAGAAGGTTGTGTCGGGCACGATGCGACCTGACGATCCGGATCCACGACGTGAGATCGAAGAAGTGGTTCGCGACGAAGCAGCCGCGCCCGATGAGGATCCAACCCTCGAGGCCAGTCCGGGAGGCGGGCCCGTGCAGCGGATCAAGGCGCCGGCAGCCCGCTTCGAAGAGCTTCGGGCACTTGCCCCTCAACGGCCCGGGACCATTGGCGAGCTGACGGAAGAGCGGGAGGCGTTCGTGTTTCGCGCCCTTCTCGAGGAAGAAAAGGGGCGGTTCCTCGCGGCAACCTACCGCGTACCCAAGACGAGCTGGTCCGAATGGTGGAGGGAGGCTTCCGCCGACTTCGATGAAGGAGCCGTGGTCTCCGTGGCGACCGGCGACGTTTCCCAGTCGGTGGAGTCTGCCTCCGGATGCGTCGTGGGCACCTGGGTCAACGGTATCCTCGATAATCCGACGCCCGATCCCCGGCTCGCCACTCGAGGGGTCTGGACGGGAAGCGAATGGATCGTCTGGGGCGGCTCGCAATTCAATCGGCCGGGCTCCGGGGGCCGCTACGATCCGGTGCTCGACACCTGGACACCAATCTCCACTCTCAACGCTCCCGAGGACCGCACGCTTCATACTTTGGTCTGGAGTGGAAGCGAGGTTCTGGTCTGGGGCGGACAGAGCTTTAACAGGTTTACTGGTCTCTTAACGGGTTTGAACACCGGGGGACGCTACAATCCCACCACCGATACCTGGACGCCCATCTCGACGTTGGGCGCCCCGGTGGGCCGCAGCGACCACACCGCGGTTGTGGCCGGCGGATGGATGGTAGTCTGGGGCGGCCGGGTTCCGGGCTCCTCGAACCTGAATAGCGGGGGCCGTTACCATCTGGCCTCGGATACCTGGCTCTCCACCTCCCTGACGGGCGCGCCCAGCCCCCGCAATTCTCATTGCTCCGTATCCACGGGCTCCCAGATGCTGATTTGGGGAGGGCTGGGGGGAGGGCTCGGCTATCTCAATGACGGCGGGCGATACGATCCCGATGCCGACTTGTGGACCTCCATGTCCCCCGTCGGCTTTCTGTCTCCCCGCGTGTCCGCCGCGGTATGGGCGGGCGATCGAATGCTGGTATGGGGGGGAAACGACAACTCCGGATCCTTTGACACGGGGGGTGCCTACAATCCCGCCCTGGACAGCTGGAGCCTGATCACCCAAACCGGCGCGCCCTCTCCTCGAAATGGGCACACCCTGGTGTGGACCGGCACGGAAATGATCGTCTGGGGAGGAAGGAACGGAAACGTCAGCACGAACACCGGCGGCAGGTACAATCCGAGCCTGGACTCCTGGACCCCCGTCTCCCCCACGAACGCCCCCGCTCCCCGCATACAACACCTCGCAGCCTGGACCGGCAGCCTGATGCTCATCTGGAACGGGCTCGCCTGGAACGGATTCGCCCCTGTGCCGGTCCTTGGGTCGGGGGGCAGGTACGATCCGGCTACCGACACCTGGACCCCCATGGGAGGCGGGCTTTGGTTCACGGGTCATGCAGTCTGGACCGGCAATGTGATGATCGTGTGGAACATCGAAGGGGGCGGCCGGTACGATCCGGCCGTCGACTCCTGGTTGCCTGTCTCGACAGTTAATGAACCCACCCCTTCCCTGGCCCGAGGCGTCAACAGCGCCATCTGGACCGGGAACGTCATGGTCGTCTGGGGTGGCGTCAGTAACCCATTCTTCACCGACGGCGGCAGGTACGATCCCATATCAGACAGCTGGAGTCCTACCTCGACCGTCGGCTCTCCGGAGGCTCGCGAAAACCAGAGCATCGTCTGGACGGGCACGGAGGTCATCGTATGGGGCGGATATAACCAGCTGGCAACCTACACGAACACGGGAGGCCGCTACAATCCGGACACCGATACATGGCGGCTTACCTCAACCTCCGGGGCCCCCCTCCGACGCGATCGACACACCGCCGTCTGGACGGGAAGTCGCATGGTGGTCTGGGGTGGCGAGAATTTTTGTTGCGATCCATCCAACGGTGGAGGCATCTACGATCCGGTGACCGACACCTGGACGCCGACGTCCCTGCTCAACGCACCTTCCCCGACTCTGGGGCACACGGCCGTGTGGACCGGCACCAGAATGGCGGTTTGGGGGGGGACCACCAACGCTCCCCTTTATTCTGGATCGGGCGCCCTTTACGACCCTGTGTCGAACAGCTGGATGCCCATTTCGCTTTCCGGGGCTCCCGCGGCGCGCGCCTATCACAGCGCCGTATGGACGGGCCAGGAGATGATCATCTGGGGCGGTAATGACGCAACCACCTACTTCGCCAACGGCGGCTTGTACGATCCCGCAGCCGATTCCTGGATGCCCATGCCGGTCGCCGGAGCACCTCCCACAAGCGCCACCCACCAGGCAGTCTGGACAGGAGATTCGATGATCGTCCATGGAGGCGAATTCTTCGGAGTCCCCGTCAACACGGGAGGGCGGTTTTGCGGCTGCGCTGCCACGACGTTCTATGCCGATGCCGACGGCGACGGTTTCGGCAACCCT